>CAYVPT010000109.1:0-7908 GCA_964453865.1 uncultured Dehalococcoidaceae bacterium | reverse complement strand
TACGAGATGGACTACTGTGACTGGAGTTCAGACGTGTGCTCTTCCGATCTCAAGCGTGAAGTAATAATAAGCGACAAAGAGGCGGATGAGGCGGATATAGACTATATAGTCGCCCGTATCAGCAACTTCGGGGAGGACAACCGCGCCGGTATCGAGCGGACGCTGCACCGTATCTCCGCGATACGTAATCGAGGAGGCCGCATCGTGGGGCTTACCTGCCGGGTAGGCCGGGCCGTCTTCGGCACCATAAAAATCATCGAAGACCTGATGCAGTCGGGTAAGTGCGTCCTGCTGCTGGGCCGTCCCGGCGTGGGCAAGACGACCATGCTGCGCGAGGTGGCCCGTGTGCTGGCGGATGATGCCCGGAAGCGGGTCATCATCGTGGATACCTCCAACGAAATCGCCGGCGACGGCGATATACCCCATCCGGCTATCGGCCACGCCCGCAGGATGCAGGTAGCCACGCCTAATCTCCAGCATGCTGTCATGATTGAGGCCGTGGAAAACCACATGCCGGAGGTCATCATTATCGACGAGATAGGCACCGAACTCGAGGCGATGGCCGCCCGGACGATCGCCGAACGCGGTGTCCAGCTGGTCGGCACGGCTCACGGCAATATTCTGGACAACCTGATGATGAACCCGACCCTCGCCGACCTCATCGGCGGGATACAGTCGGTCACTCTCGGTGACGAGGAAGCCCGGCGGCGGGGGACTCAGAAATCGATACTCGAAAGAAAATCGCCGCCCACTTTCGATATCGTGGTGGAGATACAGGAACGCGACCGCGTGGCTATCCACCCGGACGTCGGCGAGGCCGTCGATAATTTACTGCGTAACGCGCCTCCCAGCACCGAGGTACGCTGGCTGGACGATTCGGGCGAAGTTAAAATAGAGAAATCGGCGGCGGTAGTCACTGAAAAAACTAAACCGGCACGAAAAAAGCGGGCAGCTAAGGAAAATATGCCGACCCGACTTTATCTCTTCGGGGTGAACCGGTCGAGGCTGGTGCAGGTGGGAAGGGAGCTCCACATCGACCTGGATATCGTCGATAACCTCAACGAAGCCGGTATGTTCGTAACCTCGAAGAACTACTATCGACGCCGGCCCCAGAAGGTCAGGGACGCCGAGAGCGCTAATATGCCCGTCTACGTTCTCCGCAGCAATACACCACCCCAGATGCGTCAGTTTCTGAGCAGTCTTCAGCCGGAAAATGATAATGTAAAACCGGGCTCGTTCAAAACGGCCCTTAATGAAGCCGAGGAGGCCGTGGAGCAGGTGAGTGAAGGGCAGGAAGCCATCGAGCTCAGCCCGCAAAGCTCATATATTAGGCGTTTACAGCACCTCATCGCCCAGCGCAGCGACCTGGCTTCCCGCAGCTACGGCAAAGACCCCAACCGGCGTGTGCGAATATACAAAGAGGGGACGGGATAGGTAAAAACCAAGACGGAAAGGTGTTATCATGTCTTTATTCATCACCTTTGAAGGCGTCGAGGGCTGCGGCAAGAGTACGCAGTCGAAGCTGCTGTACCGCCGTCTGTCCAAACTGGCTATTCCGGTGATTTTAATACACGAACCCGGCGTTACTGCTTTAGGGAAGAAAATATCCCGTATACTGAAATGGTCGGATAACCGGAATATAAATATCTCACCGACGGCGGAGCTATTACTATTCAATGCTTCCCGCGCCCAGCTCCTGACGGAGGTAATCAGGCCGGCCCTGGCAAAGGGGACGGTAGTCGTCTGCGACCGCTACGCCGATTCCACCACGGCTTACCAGGGGTACGGGCGGGGACTAGACTTAAAGACCGTGGCCGCCGCCAACAAGATAGGCACCCAAGGTATTACGCCTGATTTGACTGTTTTACTGGACTTACCGGTTGAGAAGGGGATGGCGAGAAAGAGCGATAAAAAGTCCGACCGCTTTGAAGTGGAGAATATTGAATTCCACCGGCGGGTGCGGGAAGGCTATCTAAAGCTGGCGAAAGCGGAACCGCAACGCTGGCTGGTAATAGATGCCGCGCAGAGTAAAGAGAAAATAGCCGGGATTATCTGGCAGAGGGTGAGTAGGTTACTTTCGAAATAAAGGGGAGTTTAAGAGGGGCAAAGCCCCTCTTTTCATATACTTTCCCCTTCCCCTTAGGGGAAGGGGGATAAAGGGGGATGGGGCGTCAGTGTGAAGCAGGGCGAGAGATAAACTGGATTCCAGCCTGCGCTGGAATGACAGAAAGGTTCGGTAGACGAACAATCACCGGAAACCCTCATTTAAAGAAGAGAAACTCCTCCGGACGCAGGGCTACCGGCTCATTGCCGGGGTGGATGAGGTGGGGAGGGGGGCTTTGATGGGCCCGGTAGTGGCCGCGGCCGTTATCCTGCCGGATACTATCAGAGCGCGCTGGAAGGGCAGGGTCAGGGACAGCAAGCAGCTCAGGCCGGCGGAACGCGAATCTTTATATGGATACATCCGGGAGTCAGCCGTGGCGGTGGGTATCGGAGAATCGTCACATGAAGTTATCGATGAAGTCGGCATCGCCAGAGCCACCCGTTTGGCTATGAAGACAGCGATAGAACAGCTGCGACCCGAGCCCCAGTATATACTCATCGACTATTTCCGGCTGCCCGAAACACCGCTGCCGAATAAAGGCATTACGGATGGAGACAGCCTCTGTTTCTCGATTGCCTGCGCATCTATCATAGCTAAAGTTACTCGCGACCGCCTGGTCGTGGCGATGGCCGAAAAATACCCGGACTACGGCTTTGAGAGGCATAAGGGCTACGGCACTCGCCGTCACCTCGAATGCCTGAGCCGGAACGGACCGTGCCCGTTGCACCGGAGATCTTTTCGGCCGGTAAGTGAAATGGTAGGTCAATTGCGATGAAACGGCGCGAAACCGGCATCCTGGGAGAGAAACTGGCCTGTGAATTCCTCGAGGAAAACGGCTATCAGGTCATAGAGACGAACTATCGTTGCCCCGGGGGAGAAATCGATATCGTTGCCCGGCAGCAGGACACCCTGGTCTTTGTAGAGGTACGGACGAAGACTAGCCGGCAGTTCGGCGGACCGGAAGAGTCGATAACACCGGTCAAGATGGAAAGACTCAGGATGGTCGCCGCCCATTACGGCCAGAACCATGACAACCTGCCCGATGCCCGGCGTATCGACGTCGTCGCCATAGAGATGAACAAGAGTGGTCGGGCCACCCGCATCGAGCTTATCGAAAACGCCGTCGGCGAGGCTTAGGCTCAAGGTTCTTTACCCGCTATCACGGCTGTGCTAGAATTAACCACCGAGGCGCTGCAAAGATGAAATCATTACCTGAGAGCAAACTGCGTATTATCGATGCCAATTTAAACCGTATCGGCGAGGGACTGCGTGTCCTTGAAGAATTTACCCGGCTGTCGCTGAACGATGCCGATTTGACCGGGCAGCTGAAAAACCTGCGGCATAAGATGGTGCATATCGATACCCGACTGCAGCAGCAGCTTCTACAGGCGCGGGACGCGGCGGGAGATGTCGGCGCCGACATGGAAGCGCCCGGACAGGAAAAGCCACGGGATTCCACCGGGACGATAGTCGCCAACGCCCGACGGGTACAGGAGTCCCTGCGAGTTATAGAAGAGATAGCCAGAGAGCCCGGGCTCAACCTTAAGACGGAGAATTACCGGCAGGCGCGGTTCGCCCTCTATACGATAGAGAAAGAGCTGCTGGCCGGAATGCTCCGCCAGGATAAGTTAAAGCGTTTAACCGGACTTTACGTTATCCTGGATACCGGGTTTTTAAAAGGACGCAGTCACATCGATATAGCGGCACGGGCGATGCGGGGTGGGGCCAAGATAATTCAATTCAGGGGCAAAGGACTTGGTATCCGGGAATTTTTAACGGCGGCGGGAGAGCTGCGGGAATTATGCACGGAGCATGATATCCTTTTCATTGTCAATGACAGCCTGGAGGCGGCTCTGGCGGTTGATGCCGATGGACTGCACGTGGGACGGGACGACCTGCCGGTAGCTGTTGCCCGGCGCTTGCTGCCGATAGACAAAATACTGGGGGCTTCGGCGCGTACTGTCGAAGAAGCCAGAATAGCACAGTCGGAAGGCGCCGACTATCTCGGCGTAGGGGCGATGTATGCCACATCGACCAAAGCAACCGCTGAGGTGGTCGGGCTGGAGAGAATAAAGGAAATTAAGAGTGCCGTGCCTTTACCGGTGGCAGCAATCGGCGGTATCAACGAGGATAATCTGAGTACTGTATTAAGGTCCGGGGCCGATGCCGCCGCGGTAATAAGCGCTGTCATGGAGGCGGCGGATGTCGAGAAAGCCACCCGGCGCCTTGTAGAAATCATTAAGGGGGGAAAGCCGTGAATGACCTTGATAAAATCGCGGAACAGCTACGTAAAGACCTGATATCCAAGGACGAAGCCAGGGAGAAGCTGCTGCCGCTTTGTCGGGATGCTATCCGTTTCTGCGGCAACGCTATTCGCGCGGTGCACCGGCAGGAGTTCAAACAAGCCGGTGAGTTGCTTAAAAACGCTCGCAGTCTTATCACCGAAGCCGAAAAAGTCGTTAAAACATGCAGCGAACTGAATGGTACCGGTATTATCAGGGATGCCCAGAAAGAGTATGCCGAGGGCAATATCACCCTGGCACTGGTGACCGGCAAGGAACTACCTACTCATAAAGGACTGCGGGTTAACAGCGCCGCTTATCTCAACGGCCTCGGGGAGGCGGTCGGTGAACTGCGGCGTTACCTGCTTGATGCCATGCGGCAGGGCGACCTTTCCCGAGGCGAAGAGCTGCTAATGATGATGGACGATATATACAGCGTCCTGGTCACGATAGATTTCCCCGATGTTATCACCGGAGGGCTGCGCCGGACCACCGATATGGTTCGCGGTGTGCTGGAAAGGACTCGCAGCGATTTAACCCTGGCGATGCGGCAGAAAGAGCTGGAGTCCCGACTGGCTGATTTTCAAAGCGGTGAATTGAAGCATGCGGATTTAGTCCCGGGGGAATCCCAACCGCAAGAGGTAAAAGATACCACGCCGGAGGAAACTCAGCTTAACAACGCTGAGCGGGAAATTTACCGGGCTCTGGATGAGTGGAGAAACCATAAAGCCAACGAAGAGAACCTGGCGCCGTACATTATCGCCCGTAATTCCTGGTTGAAACAGATCATAAAACTTAACCCCACCTCGGTTAAGGAACTGAATTCTATCAAGGGCTTTGGCGAGAGAAGGGTGAATAAGTACGGCAAGGACATTATTAAAACTATCAACAAGAAGTGATAGTTAGTCAGCGTTCGTACCTATTTACATCCGGTTATTTTTAACTCACCCCCTATATCCCCCCCCCCTTTCAAACAGATTCATCTTTTATGCTCGATTATCGCTACGTTTGGGAGGGGTAAAGAAATTGAGAGGGGGCTGGCGCCTCCTCTCGCTGCGCACTCCTGCTTTGGGGAGATGGGATAGGGACTGTGGGATAAACAGCGGATGATGCGAGGGTGGCCAGAGTGGGAAAAGATAACCTACGAGGTGGGGCGGGGAGAAGAACGGAGTTATCATCTGCCAATCAAATGCCAATGTAATCTAAATATTGAGTGATGTTTTAAAATACGCGGCTAAGAACGACCGGTGAAACACCGAATCCTTCTCATTCTGAGAATGAGAAAGACCTCCTGGTTAGCCGCCAGGTCCATTTCCTCGTACATGTAGGACGGAATCTCCGCCATAAGATTATTATCCCCTACCCGTACGCGTATTCTTACAGTGCTGGCCACCGGCTCGATGGTGGTAATAATACCCGGAAACCCGTTAACACTCAGACCGGGCGGGCGTGTCTCGGAAATATAGATATGCCTCGGTAAAATGGCGACCTTGCTGACGTGACCACCCTCGTGGGGAACAGTCAGCTTCAGTCCCCGGCAGCCGACCTCGACAATGCCCTGGCCCAGGTCACGGCAGTAATCACAATCCAGAATATTCGGCGCCCCGATGAAATCGGCTACTCCCTCGCTCTCCGGATAAAAGAGCATCTCCTCCGGCGGGGCTACCTGTTCCACACGGCCGTTCTGGATAACGGCCATCCTATCCCCCATTGCCACAGCCTCCATGAGGTCATGGGTCACGTATACGGCCGTAATTCCCAACCGACGTTGCAGCTGCTTTAACTCGGTTCTTAAATATTTGGCTGTCTGGGCGTCCAGGCTAGATAGAGGTTCATCCAGAAGCAGCACTCTCGGCGATGAAGCGATGGCTCTGGCCAGAGCTACCCGCTGCTTTTCCCCGCCGCTAAGTTGCTTGGGGTACCGCGAGGCCAGGTGTTTTATATTCATTAAATCGAGTAATTCGTTTACCCTGGCTTCCGACTGCGGCTGCGGCCATCTTCGGGAGTTCAAGCCATAAGCTATATTGGCAACGACATCAAGGTGGGGAAACAAGACCAGACCCTGAAACAGGTAGCCCACCTCTCTTTTATTCGCTGGTAGTCTATCCACTGGGACACCGTCAAACAGCACCGACCCTTTATAATCGGTTAGTCCGGCGATTACGTTAAGCAAGGTAGTCTTGCCAGCACCGTTCGAACCCAGAACGACCAGCAACTCCTTATCGGATATCGTAAGGTTCACATCCTGGCAAACGTATTTACATACATTCTTAAGCGTTATGGAAGGCATATTACCTCCATTTGGCAGTTAGCCTGGATTCCAGATACTCAAAGAACTTTTCAAAGGCCAGACACATTACCGCTAAGACAATCAGGCATACGATGATAATATCGATACGAATCAGGCTTTCCGCTTTCATGAGCAGAGCGCCAATTCCGGTAGGAATAGCCACCATCTCAGCAGCGATAATCGTCCGCCACGCCATGCCTGCCTCCAGCCTCAGTCCGGTGAATATATTAGGAAGGGCCAGCGGCATAACAACCGTGGTCAGTATTTTCCCATCAGACGCCCCCAGAGTCCTGGCCGCCTTAATATAATCGCCATCAACATTCCTGATGCCGGTAACCGTATTGTAAAGTACGGGGAAAAAGGAACAGATGAATATAAGGGTAATCGGCAGCATCTCATTGATACCTATCCAGAGCATTAGCAGGGGTATCCAGCCGAGGGTAGGAATAGGGTAAAACAGGCTGATGATAGGATTAAGAGCCCTGTTTACAACCTTCCTCCACCCCATGATAGTCCCCACCACGATACCGGCTACGGAACCGGCGCAGAAACCGATAAGAACCCTGACCAGACTGCTCAGGAAATTTTCGCCCAGGACCCCGCTGGCGCTGAGGTTATAGAACTCCATTACTACGGAGGAAAAAGGGGGCAGGAAGAAACGACCCGGGATTAAATCCAGCCGGGCTACTATCTCCCATATAGCCAGAAATATAGCTACGGGCAATATCCCCCACCCCGGTTTAAGCCATCCGAGCCTTTTCATCAGTCAAGGAACCTCAAATCAAGAATATCTCCGGCACTAAAGCTGCTTTTTATATAGCCCAGTCCGGCAATATAGTCGATAGTGCTTTGAACCATTTCAGGGTCGATGTTTGTGGTAAATTCCATCCTCTGCATGGAGCGCAGCAACACTTCGGGAGTAATGGCGAAACTTGAAGCGGTATCGGCTACCTCAACCGGTAATACTTCAGTGCCGGCTGCCTGCAATTGTCTCGCCACAACCTCGGCCGCTTCTTCAGGGTACCTGTTACACCAGTCGGTTGCCCTTTGCGAAATCTCTACGAGATTCCTCACCAGTTCCGGATATTCGTTTATCAAATCCTCTTTAACCACCAGAACGCTACCCTGCATCTCGGACCAGACATCCTGACTCATCAGCAACATGGTAAAACCGAATTCCTCAGCCATGGTCGCCCACTGCTCCGGCAGAAAGGCGGCATCCAGCTGCCCCG
>CAYVPT010000108.1:6691-8013 GCA_964453865.1 uncultured Dehalococcoidaceae bacterium | reverse complement strand
TCTTTACCTCCGCTATTGAGCCGTGTTATCGGAAGACCTCAGAAAGGCGAGAGTAAGGAAGGGGTTAAAAAACGGGCTAATACGCTGCAGGGCGTCTTCATGGGCGTCGGCAGGATTATCATCATCCTGCTGGTCGTCTTTATGATACTCTCCGAGCTCAAAGTAGCCATCGGTCCTATCCTGGCCGGCTTCGGTGTGGCCGGTATCGCCGTCGGCTTCGGGGCGCAGTACCTGATAAAAGACCTGATTGCCGGCGTCTTCGTTTTAATGGAGAACCAGTACCGTATCGGCGATGTTGTCAAAGTAGCCGACGTCACCGGATTGGTGGAAGAAATCAACCTGAGGAAAACGGTGCTCCGTGACCTCGATGGTATCGTGCACCATGTACCAAACGGTGAGATAAGGGTAGCCAGCAACTACTCGCGGCACTTCGCCAGGGTGAACCTTGATATTTCCGTTTCTTATGGCACCGACCTTGATTATGCTATTGAAGTAATCAACGGCGTCTGTAAAAAAATGGCGGAGGAAGAAAATTGGAAAAAGCTTTTCAGGTCGGTACCCCAGGTAATCAGGGTTAACAGTCTGGGCGATTCCGGTATAGATTTAAAAATAGTCGGCGATGTCAAGCCCCTGGAACAGTGGAATATCATGGGGCAGCTGAGGCTCCGCATAAAAAGGGAATTCGATAAGTTGGGAATCGAGATACCCTGGCCCCATACCAAAGTATATTTCGGCAACAAGCCTGGGGATTAATTTACGATGAGTTCCTGAATATTATCGAGATGTTGCCCGCTTCGGTGATTACTTCATCTACCAGGGGTATATTCTTGAGAATATCCAGCAGCGGCAGCGGTTCTTGAAGGTCGAATACTATTGACATCTCTTTTTCAGAGGCTGATTCCTGGACATATTTGATATTAGGAATATGAATCAGGTATTTTTTCAGGTTTTTCAGGTATTGATAATCGAAGGGAGCTGATATAGACTTCATCTCCACCTGCCCGCTGAAAAGCGTATGAGAGCCGTTGCTGCCATTGGATTTCTGCCCGAGTAACCTTAAACCGAGTGCCGGGGTGTCTATCGGCTCCTTGTTGTTGTTGACAGGGGCTGCCTCTTCCTCTTCTTTCTCAGGAACCTGAGAAAATTGCTCAATTTTTTCTTGAGTCTCTGTTATGGCCTGTACCAACTCACCGGTTTCGGTCTGGATTTTCTCCTCGAACTCCTCTACCATCTGTTTCGCTCTGGTAATAATCTCGTTGACCTTTTGGCTTATTTCCGTACTGCTGTCGATGATATTGGAGGCTATTTTATCGGCTTTTTCT
>CAYVPT010000108.1:0-6681 GCA_964453865.1 uncultured Dehalococcoidaceae bacterium | reverse complement strand
CTGATAAGCTGCTCGGCCTCATTTTTTGAGGCGATTATTATTTCACTACGTTCTTTATCGGCTGCCTCCTTGGTCTGCGTGATAATTTCCAGAGCGTCTTTCCTGGCTTTGGTGATTATTTTATCTACCTCGGACTGTGTCCTTTTCTTGGCCTCTTTTTTACTCTTTTCTTCGGCTTCTTGAACTATCTGTTTTGCCTTCTTTTTAGCAGCCTGGATAATACCCTCCGCTTCCAGGTCGGCGGGTGATATTACCCCGGTGCGGCTTTCACCTGGTTTCGACTGGTCCCGGGAAACAAGGACTTCCATATTATCCGCTTCGCCGTTCACAGGTGTATCCGGTGCCGAATCACCATTCGGAAGATGCCTTGACGTCTTCCGAGAAATTTCTTCTATTTTAGCGCGGTAATCGTCAAATATCTTGGAAAACTCGTCTTTTTTGGGTTGTGCCTTAGCGTCCGACTTTCCCATTTAGCTAGCCTTCAGTATTTTGATGAACGTTATCCCCGGTATTATTAGCAATACCTAATATATATCCTATGCCATTATTATCGGGCATGATATAGCTAAATAGTACCATCTTCTAATTTACGCCCGTATACCTTGGTACCGTAAGAAAACATATTTTCAGACCAACTTTAAACCTGACTAACTCTTTTTTCTAACATGGCTGTATTACGCTATATATAATGCAGGCAGATAATATACCTGTTTTATCAATGAGATAATGAGGTTGGTATGATTGGAGAAACCGGGAAAAATCTGAACATCGATGAGAGTGATGGGCACCGCATTATTGCGTTGCTGACCAAGGCTGAAATCCTGCTCAGAGATGAGCTCAGGGATTATTGTAGTAACGGCCGCAGCCTTGATTTACAGTTTTTACTGGAAGCCCAGCTTAATGTCTCCCGGGCTCTGGAAGCCCTTTACGATAGAACCTCCGATAATTGTACCTTTTAAAATCATCTATCGGTCTTTTTCAACGACCGGACGCCCCGCCGCTTTTAAGATATTCAAGCCGTAATAGTTGACAAAGCGATACCTGGATTCGACTATCATTTCCGGATGCTTTACTGTATAGTCAGAGCCGGGTATTTTTAAGGGGGATTTCTCTCTAATCTGTAGACTCCAGAGAATCCGCTGGATTTGATGGTCGGTCATTGAATCGCCGGGGGATAAGAGAAAGGCTGTGTATCAAGCTCAGTTTTACGGTGCTAATACAGCATCTTCTTCGATTTCATGTTTCACCCGGTTCCCTTTTTCCTTGGTATAGTGAGGTAGGAAATCGAAGGTTTTCTCGAGGCTTCTCTGAGCTTGTTGGAGCTGTGTATAGAGCTTACCTAATAGCGGGGGATGGCTTTCCTGAAAACGCTGGTCGGCGTTATAGCGCTTGATAAGGGTGTAGCATGATATTATATCCGGGCGTGTCGAATCAAGCCAGCGAAGATTACCGGCGTTTTTCATATTATCAAATACCGTTGTGTCAATATTCTCAAACAATAACCGGCGATCCTGTTCCGATAGCCCAAGCCTGATTTCCGTACTGTAAGGTTCCAGCGTATTTTCAATCCTGTGGCGTAAAGGCTTGATGATGGACATATTGATGTCAATTTCATCGTGCAGCGCGTAGATAGACTGTTCCTTTTCTCTTTCCTGACTGCGACGTATGTAGTTCAACACGAATATAATCACCAGCGCAACGATAACGGTTCCTATAGCCCCGGCAGCCGGCGCCCAGATTTCCATGAATTTAAGGATAAATCCGGAAGGGTCTGAAGTGATATTAGTCAGGCTGAACTCCGCACTTAAAGCTACGGCTAATACAAGCAATAACACCAACGCTATGATGATGAAATAGAAAATTCTTTTAACATTCATCGTTTGTTCTTAACTCAAGAATCCAAATACCTATTATTATCATAGAATAACAAGGTTAGAAGGAGGTTAACGTAAAGTATTAATCAGGCTAGATTTACCAACGAGGAATATATGATGGAAAACAGCTATAACCGAAGCTATCTTGGAATGTAACTGATCTTGTATATCTCTGCACCATTTCAAGACTCTGCCAATACAGGTAATTTCTTATTGGATTATATGTTGGGATAGATTGTAATTAAAAATGGTTAAGCTACTTAGAGTTATTTGTGATAATAATGTTAATAGCTACTCTAATCAAATTTCTGCTATATTAATACATGCGCATTATTGAATTGTTGTTTTTTTTCTTATAATAGTAAATATAAACACAGAATAATAAATCGACTCTCTCAAGGGATAACGTATATGTTTAATAAACTTAAAAAAGCGTATTCAGGATTACGAGCTGTGGTGAAGTATGAAGGTGTAAAAAGCCTGATTTCAAGAGGATATACACATTTATTACATCGCAGTATAGTATTTGAAAAATACTATGTGGTATGTGCTGATATCAAAAACGCTGGAAAAGATCGTGAAGCTGACTTCCTACCCAAGACCGATAATTTCTGTTATAAGATAATATCTACCAATCGGGAAGCAGATGAACTAACAGCCGACGGTTTCCATCTGGCTTCGTACGAATTTAACTTACGGGCATCTCTGGATAAGGACGTTGTGGTATTTTGCATTTTTATCGGCAAAGAACTGGCCCACATTGTCTGCCTAGCAAACAATATAAGAGGTAAAGCTACCGTCGATCCCAGACCGTTTAGCATTGACTTTCAACATGGTGAGGTAGTTACAGGTAAAGCATTAACAATACCAAAATTCAGAAGACTACGTCTTAGAAATTACTCTGCCTATTTGCTTAGAATGTACTGCCTAGAGAGAGATATTACACGAATAAAGGGAACAATGTTAGTAAATAACTATGCGGCGCTAGGTGCTGCATCACTGCATGGTTATATGACTATTATATCTGAATGTCGACTAGTAAGAATCTTTTGGATTAAACATTATAAGTGCAAACAGACAGAACTAACCACACCAAAACAGGTAATTGTGCGGAATACAGATCATTCGGATAAAAAGATTGATAAAGAAAATTAGTGAAATGAACAGGTATTCAAATATTTGACTTCCTATTCTTTTAGCCCAATGGTGCCTTATAGAATTTCAGGCTATCCTGAAAGCTAACCGATCTCGTATAGTGCTCAACAAATAAGCCCCCGAATCTGTATAATCCGGGCCTGCGTTCAAGGATAAACATCTAAAAACAATTTCATACGCCTTTCGGGAGCATGGCGTTGCGCAGGGGTACTCGTCGAAATAGTCGGTTTTTTATTGATTAGCTCCGGTGCGATATATACGACGCTTTTCCATATAGGTGCCAGAGAGGTTAGTTTTGAGTTTTGTGATACAATAACAGTTAACATGAGTATCAAGAAACTTGCTTTAATAGGTGGCGTAGTATTTCTAGCTATTGTAGTCTTAGCGCTCTGCATTAGTGCAAAATTCAGTCTGACTAATATTATTAAAGACCCTTACGTCTTTATCTCAAGTTTCTTTTCTCAGTGGTCACCTGCTCTAAGTGCTCTCGGCGTTATTATCGCATCAATATTAGCTCTGATAGCAATTTATGAAGGTCGTCGAAGCCAAAGAATAGATTTACTCGACCAACAACTATCTAAAGTTGAAATGTGGGCATCTGACAATGTCGAAATATTGGAAAATGCGAGATATATTATCAAGATAACAACATTTGAGTTTAACCGTATGCGAGAATTAGAAAATGAAGGTAAAATGTTAGAGGAGAAGAAAAAGACATTAGAGAATAAAATAAGCACTGACATAGAAGCTGTAAACAAATTGACAGATGTTATGGAAAAACTAATCAAAGTTAATGAAGAGCAAATGGCAATTCTCGAGCGTAGCATGGATTACTTATGGACACATCTTGACGAAATTATTAAACTAACCGCAAAATTACAACGAAGTCAAATAAGCGTTTTACCTATTATAAACTCAATACGCGACCCTCAGCTTGCCGAGAATTTTATAAAATACCAAAAATTTACAACCAAAATGGGTGAAGCATGTGTACAATGGGCTGAAGAAAACAAAACAGATATGTTCGAAAAGGTAATCCCCGATATGTTACAGGAGATGCAAAACTTAGTGTCTTGTACTTCTGAATTAAGGGAAAAAATAATTGTTGGAAAGTTAAAAACTTAACCTGTTTAAGATATTAACTAACTAACTATCGCCGTGTAAAACCTCATGCTATCCTCAAACCTAACCGACCTCGTGTAATGCTCCACCATAGCAATAGACTCCCACCTCCCCAACCGTTTAATATGCAGGCTGTCCACTCCACGCTTGGCTAGAATGCTGGCGAACGTCCGGCGGAAGGTGTGCGGGTTACAGGGCAGGCCCGTCTTGGCCGATAACCTGTCCAGCATATCTTTAATTCCCCACCAGTTCAAATTCCACAGCCTACCGTCGGCCCGGTATTCGGATAACCATTGCTTCAATAGCCGCTCCGTCCTCACACCGAAAAGGGCTAGCCCCTCTTTGTTGCCTTTACAGGTTACTTTAATGACCCTGTGTTCCCAGTCTATGTCACCGGGGTTAATGTTGGCTAGTTCTGATAGCCGAAGCCCTGTGTCGGCAAAGAGGGAAACTATTGCTTTATCTCTCACGTTACCGGCCCGCGCGATAAGCAAATCCAACTGTTCGACTGTAAGGCTCGGTAGTATCTTTTTCTCTACCTTCGGCGGCTCGACCCATGTAATAGGGTTGCGCTGCGGGTCTAGGTTATACCCTGACTTGGGGCTATAGAGCCATCGGTAGAATGCCTTGAGAACGCTGTAATAAGCGTGTTTTCCGCCGTTAGTGCAGGTGAGAGAATCTAGGAACTTGGCTATGTCCGGCCCGGTTACATCGGTGCCAATAATCTGCTGAGATAGTCGTAAATAGCCCGTATAGAAATCTATTGTTCTGAGGGAAAGGCCCTTTCGCCGGGAGGCTAGGAAAGCGTTAACCAAATCATGAGGGGTTAACACTTTATGGTAATTGTTAACCGTTTTCACTGGCGGGAGCGCATGGGAGTCGAACCCACCGAAGACAGCCTAACTGCCCCCCAACGGATTTGAAGTCCGCGAAGCCCACCGGGACTCATCCGCTCCCCTCTACGGGTAAAGTATATCTTAACGTATCTCCGGCTATCAAGACAGGCAGATATTATTCTGCCGGCGCTTCAATCTCCGGCACCTGTTTCTTGCGGTAGACCAGCTTCGCCAGCCAGATACTCAATTCAAACAGGACAATCAGGGGTACGGCCACCAGGCTCTGGTTAATGGGGTCGAAAGTGGGCGTAATGATGGCGGCAAGGATGAAGGCGAGGATAATGAATATCTTCCTTTTGGAAGCCAGCCACTGTGGTGAGATGATACCCATACGCGCCAGGAAGGTGGTGACTACCGGCAATTCGAAGACCAGCCCGATGGCCAGCAGCAGGCGGGTAACGATGGAAATATAGTTGCCGATTTTTATCATCGGCGAGGCGATATCGCCGCCGAAGGTATACAGGAACCCGACGGCCGGCGGAATAAGGATAAAATAGCCGAAGACAACGCCGCCTGTGAACATCAACGCAACCCAGGGGAGGATGACGTAAACGTATCTTTCTTCTTTCCTGGTTAACGCCGGACGGATAAAAAGTATCGCCTGTATGGTCAGGTAGGGCATGGACAGGATAAGTCCGCCGGCGAGGCACACCCTCATAATGGTGCCTATCATCTCCGTCAGTTCCGTGAAGATAAGGTTGATTTCACCCGCCGGCAGAATCAGGATATAGAATATCCACTTCCAGAAGATGAAAGATATGGCTGCCGCCACCGCCACGGCAATGATGCTCCGGATAAGACGCTTGCGAAGTTCCTGGAAGTGCCCGAGGAGAGTCAGCTTGTTCCCGCCGTCTGACATGCTATTGAGGACGCCTTTCCTGGTCGGGTGGGGTGGTTTTTTCAGGCTTGGTTTCTTTTTTATCTGTATTTGACGGCGGTGGGGCAGGCTTTTCTTCTTCAGGAGGTGATTCGTCCTGGACTTTATCCATTTCCCGCGTAACGGCGGCGGTGAAATCGGCGCTGGTCTTTTTAATAGAACGTACTATTTTACCCAGAGTCTTGGCAGTTTCAGTCAGCCTGCTCGGACCCAGTAATATTAACGCTAAAATGAGAACTAAGATTACTTCCCACGAACCTATACCGAGAAATCCCATCCCTCACCTTTTTTACGCTAACAGGGTATATCGTTTACTGCGATAGCAGTTATAATCTGGATTTTCTCCTGCGGGATAACGGCAGGTCTAGCTCTTGGCGGCTTTCTTGGTGCCGGTTTTCTTGGCGCTGGCGGCGGCGGGTTTCTTTCCCTTTTCCTCTTCCTCTACTTCACCGGCCTGTCCCCTCTTGAAGGCACGCAGACCTTTGCCGATGGCGCCGCCTACCTGCGGCAGTTTCCCCACGCCGAAGACGATGAGTATTATCACCAGGATGATGACAATTTCCGGCCAACCAAATCTCATTTTGTATTCCCTCCTGCCCGCATACTAACCATTAATAATTATACAAGTGTCGGGCTTTCTTGTCTATTTTCGCGGCGGATGCCCTATCTCTTTGATGACGATTTCAACGATTTTCGGCAGTTTTTTCTCCAGTTCTGACGAAAGCTCGGTGCCGAAATCGATTTCCCCCGGTTCGAT
>CAYVPT010000107.1:2976-8016 GCA_964453865.1 uncultured Dehalococcoidaceae bacterium | reverse complement strand
CAGGATAAAGGAATATGCCTGGTGCTGCGGCGCCGGAGGCGGCGTTAAAGAGACAAATCACGACTTTGCCGGATGGACAGCCCAAGAGAGAATAGCCGAGGCGGAATCCACCGGGGCCGAGGCTATCGTCACCGCCTGCCCCGGCTGCGAGCAGAGTTTCAAGGATGCTATTAAAGAGAACGGAAGCAGCCTCAAGATGTACGATGTCGTTGAGCTTTTGGCGAAGGCCATCTAAAGAGGAGAGCATATTTAAGTAATTATTCCTTGTCATTCCGGCGAAAGCCGGAATCCAGAGGGGAGGAAAAGAGGCAATCTGGATTCTCGGGTTAAGCCCGAGAATGACATCGTCAGACCATCTGGAAGGAGGTCATCAATCATGGCTTTGAAGAGAGAACTTTATAAAGCGCTGGAAGATGTAGTGGGACCGGTTAATATTACCGAAGCCCCGGTAATATTAGATTCATACGCTCAACGGGGCAGGCCCAGGTTTGAAGCGGTGACCCTCCCCAAGACCACCGAGGAAGTCCAGGCAATCGTTAGACTCTGTAACCGTTTCGGGGTGCAGTTCAAAGCATCCAGTTCCGGCTGGGGGGCCTACGGCGATGCCGGTGGGCCGGGCGTTGTGAAACTGGACCTGAGGAGAATGAACCGCATCCTGGAAATCAACGAGAAAAACATGTACGTGGTCGTCGAACCATACGTTATTTTCGCCCAATTGCAGGCCGAATTAATGAAAAGAGGCCTGAACTGTAATATCACCGGGGCCGGCAGTAACTGTTCGGCGCTCCCTCTGGCCGCCCATCAGGGGATAGGGCACCTGAGCGTCAGCGGCAGCTACGGGGAGAGAAATCAACTGGCCCTGGAATGGGTAACCCCCGACGGTGATATCGTCAGGGCGGGTTCGCTGGGTTCAATAAACCAGTGGTGGTGCGGCGATGGGCCGGGTCCGTCTTTAAGGGGCATTATCCGGGGCAACGTAATGCCGCTGGGCGGACTGGGCGTCTATACCAGGGCGGCCCAGAAAATCTATCACTGGCCGGGACCGGCCACATTCCCCATCGAAGGGTTATCGCCGCACTACAGCCCGAGCCGGATACCACCGGGCTTTTTAGTACGATATATCTCCTTCCCGTCGCCGGAAAAACTGAATCTGGCGGCGCAGAAAGCCGGCGAGGCTGAAATAGGATTCATACTGATGGGCTTCAATCCGGGCATGATATCGGCCAATATCGCCACGAACAACAATGAAGACCTTGCCTACATTAAGCAGTTTACCGATGCCGTCCAGGGGCCGGGCTTCTTAATCATCATGGCCGGCAACTCCCCGAACGACACGGAATACAAGAAAAAGACATTACAAAAAATCATGGACGAATGTAACGGCAAGCCGCTGGAAGCGGTCGAGGACCCCAAAAACGCCGGCGGCTTCATGTGGCGTTTCATCAGGGTCACCAGCTCAATCAGAGAAGTAGCCCGGGCCTCGGGAATCTTTGCCGGGGAGGTGGGGGGCACCGATGTATTTCCTCTCATGCATCAATACATTCTGCGTTCAGCCCCGGTAAAACAACGTTATATCGACGAAGGAAAGCTGCTGGCTGACGGTACCGACCCCTTCGTGCAATCGGTCGAACACGGACATGCCGGGCATGCCGAGCTGCTTATCCGGTTTAACAAGCAAAACCCCGAATCGATGAAAGTGGCGGGTGAGGTTGCCCAGTTCGCCAATAAAACAGCCATAGAGGGTCATTTCGGCGTACCGGGACACGTCTGGGGCGATGCCGCCCACGACCAGTACGGTCCCCACACATCCGATTACCATATGTGGCTGCGAAAGTTCAAAAAAACGTTCGACCCCAATGGGGCATCGGAATCAACCAATTATATAACTGTAAAAGACTAGTCCGTATATAAAATAGTACGACCAGGCAACAAAGGACTTCTTTGTTATACCTGCACTTTATGAATTTTCAACCAGATTCATTACCGGCCGTCATTGATTGTCTATACTTAGAAAGGTGTAGCCGTGGAGAAGATAGTAAGGAGTATCTGTCAGGCATGCCACTGCAATTGCGGTGTCCTGGTACACATTGATGACGGGAAAGTAGTCCGTGTTACCGGAGACCCCGGTCACCCCATGAACCGGGGATTCATCTGCGTAAAAGGGCAGGCGCAGCCCGAGCTTCTCTATCACCCCGACCGGCTGAAATATCCCCTGAAACGCTCCGGTGAAAGGGGGGAAGGCAAATGGCAGAGGGTCTCCTGGGATGACGCGCTGGATGAAATCGCCGCCGGACTTACTAAAATCCAGGAGAAATACGGCGCGGAGTCGATTGCCGTGATGACCGGCACCGGCCCCAGAACAGGAAATAACGTCGCTCGCCTTTTTTGCTTGATGATGGGCACACCTAACCGAATCAGCGTCGATAATCACATCTGCTTCGCCCCTTCTACTGTAGCCGAAAGCGCTACCTACGGCGTGATGACCACCATGATGGAAATCGGGCCGGACTACGCGAATGCCGACTGCATTATGGCCTGGGGCGCCAACCCTTTAGTCTCGCACCCGCCGCGGGGTCAGGAAATAGTACAGGCCAAACGAAAAAGGGGCGCCAAGCTGATTGTCATCGACCCCCGCCTCACCGAGCTGGCGAGTATGGCTGACCTGTGGTTACAGGTGAGACCCGGCACCGACCTCGCCCTGGCCCTCGGCATGATTAATATCATCATCGAAGAGGGACTATACGATAAAGAGTTTGTGGAAAAGTGGTGCTACGGCTTCGATGAACTCCGAAATCATGTGCAGGCATTTACGCCGGAAAAGGTCGCCGATATAACCTGGCTGCCGGCCGACAGCATCCGAGAAGCGGCCAGGCTTTACGCCACCACCAAGCCTGCCGTCCTGCATCACCGCATCGGCCTCGAACACAACATCAATTCCACACAAGCCGACCGCGCCTGTGCCATATTAATCGCCCTCACCGGAAACCTGGATGTAAAAGGCGGCAACCTGTACCAGCTATTACCCCAGGGCTTTTCCAATCCGTGCAATAAATTAAATTTCCCGCAGGACATTCAGGAAAAACGCATCGGCGAAAAAGAATATCCCCTGGCCCGGGGATTCGTGCACTGCGCTTTGGTAGTCGAATCCCTGCTGGAAGGCAAACCCTACCCTCTTAAAGCCATGTACTGCACGACCGGGAATCCCGTGGTGAATATGCAGAACAGTAAAAAGATGTGGCAGGCGCTGAAGAATCTCGAACTGCTCGTGGTGGCTGATTTCTTTATGCAGCCCACCGCCGAACTGGCCGACTTTGTCCTGCCGGCGTCCACCTGGCTGGAGAAAGACGATATGGGCGATTTCCCCAACCTCATGTACACCAACTACATCGCCGCCGGGCAAAAAGCCGTCGAACCTCTTTACGAGTGCCGGGACGACCGGGAGATACTCCTGGAAATGCAGAAGAGAATCGACTGGCCGAACCGGGTACCTTTACCCTGGAAAGACGTTGGCGAACTGAATAACGCCATGGTCGCCAGCCTGGGCATGGCTTTCAAAGACCTGCAAACCAAAGGCTATATTATCGAACCCATGAAATATAAAAAGTATGAGAAAAAGGGATTCAACACGCCGACCGGCAAGGTTGAACTCTACTCAACAAGACTGAAGGACTTCGGTTACGACCCACTGCCCACTTACCACGAACCACCTGAAAGTCCCATCAGCACTCCGGAACTCCTGCCGGAATACCCCTTGATTCTGATTACAGGAGGCAGAAACATCGCCTTTTTCAATACGGAAGGACGCCAGGTATCCAGATTGAGAAAGCTGTTGCCGGACCCGCTCATCGAGATACACCCGGATACCGCCCGGGAAGCCGGTATTGATGAAGGCGACTGGGTATGGCTGGCGACGCCTCAAGTTGAAGGAGAAAGAGTCAGGCTCAAAGCTAAGCTTACCGATAATGTCCACCCCAGCGTCGTCCACGCGCCTCACGGCTGGTGGTTCCCGGAAAAGCCGGGGCCCGAACACGGCTGCTTCGACTCTAATGTGAACGTCATTTTATCAGGCGACCCGCCCCGCGAGCCTATCTGCGGCTCGGTCAGGACCCGCGGAACGTTATGTAAAATATCCAAGTGTGTTTCTTGATAGCACGGCAACGGTGCGAAACTGTGTTATAATTGATTAGTAATCCTTATCCCATAACCATCTTGAGTATCATTTATCTATCTTGTTTTTGTTTTAGCGCGGGAGTGTTTTATATATGGTTGATTTCGATATAAACCGGATAAAAAAAGAGGTCGAGAGTGGCTTTACTCCGGCCTGGCTTTCAACCGCCGGGCTGCTTCCACGTAATACCAGGATTACCTTGGAAAGAGAAGGTAAATCCCTGCCTCTGCGGAATTTAATCCAGAAATCGAGGGAGGTACTGCTGAAACTCGGCTTTGACGAGGTGGAGAACTATACCATCCTCCCGGACAGCGATGTCTTAAAGCAGTACGGTCCCGAGGCACGGATTATTCTCGACAGGGCTTTTTATCTGGCCGAATTGCCGCGTCCGGAGATAGGACTGAATAATAAAAAAATCGCCCAGATTCACAAAATATCTGACAATATAGATATCGATGAACTCCGTCGCGTCCTGAGGAGCTATAAGATGGGGGAAATTGAATCGGACGACCTCGATGAACAACTAACTATACAGTTAGGTATAAGCGATTCCCAGGCAATCGACCTCCTGGACAAGGTCTTCCCGGAGATGAAGAAAATCCAGCCCCTGCCGACGAATAATACCCTCAGGAGCCATATGACAGGCACCTGGTTCCACACGCTGCGGAGTATGCAGAATAAACACCAGCCTCCTATTGCTCTGTTTTCCGTGGGATTACGCTACCGCAATGAACAGAGGGAGGATGCCCACCATCTCCGGGTACACAATTCTGCCTCGGTCGTTATTATGGACCCCGAGATGTCACTGGAAGCCGGCAAGGAAATAACCAATAAAATATTCCAGGAGCTGGGTTTCCACGAAGTGAGGTTCG
>CAYVPT010000107.1:0-2966 GCA_964453865.1 uncultured Dehalococcoidaceae bacterium | reverse complement strand
CTAAAAAAGCGACATCGAAGTACTACACCCCGGAACAGGAGCAGGAGGTGTTCGCTAATTTTAGAGGAGAATGGGTTGAGGTTGCCGATATCGGTATGTACTCCCCGGTTGCCCTAGCAAATTTTGATATCAAGTGGCCCGTGTTTAACGCGGGTTTCGGGATTGAAAGGCTGGGGATGCTTTTTTACGACTCGGACGATATGAGGAAGTTCGTGTTCCCTCAATTTTCGACGGCTGAATTTACAGATGAAGATATGGTGAAGAATATAACTTATATTGCCGAACCGGTAACTACCCAGGGCATGAAAATAGCCAAGGCTATAGAAAACACCGCCCGCAAGCACAAAGATGCGATTGGACCCTGCAGCTTTGTAGCATTTGAGGATAATTCCCTGCGGGTGACAATCGACGAGAAGGAAGAGGGGAAAAGGTTGATCGGCCCGGCTGGTTTCAACGAAATCTGCGTGACCAATGGTGAGATTTACAGCGCCTTAACTCCTACCGATAAATATACCGGGATCAGCTACATGCACGCAATAGCCAGAGGCGCCGCCGCGGCCATAGAAAACAGCCATGATGACCTGAAATATCAGGTTAAAGTGGTTAAACATCTTTCCGATATCAATCTCCAGATACCCCTGGCTATCAGGGAATACATCGAAGGTAAACAGCGGAAAATTAAAATCGGCGGGCCTGTTTTCATCGAAATATCAGCTCAAATCCTTGGGTAATCTATGCGGGGTGCAGAGGGCATGACAAAGAATATTGAACTGAAAAGAACACATAAGGATTTTATAAATATTATGCCCCTTCAGACGGGTGGCATACTTACCGGGGCGGCTAGAGAAGCCCTGGTAGAATATGCCGACGGATATTCGGTATGTGATTTCTGCAACGGTGAACTGTGCCGGATAACAAATCCGCCGATTGCCGATTTTGTCTCCAAGTCTTTACCTGAATTTTTGGGGTGCGATGTCGCTACCGTAACCTACGGTGCCAGGGATGCCAAGTTCATGGTAATGCACTCACTTCTGAAACCCGGCGATTCTATCATCGTAGACGGCAACCGGCATTACAGTACCATTGTAGCCGCCGAGAGAGCCGGACTGAATATTATTGAGGTGCCCAGTTCGGGGCGTCCGAAGTTCTGGATTGACGTCGATGAATATATACCGCTGATAGAACAGCATAAACCCAAATTGATATTGCTGACGTATCCGGACGGCAATTACGGAAATCTTGCCGATGCCAGGAGGCTTGGAGAAATCGCCAGAGCTCACGATATCCCTTACCTGATTAACGGAGCGTATTCGGTAGGCAGGATGCCGGTTAAAATGAATGAACTCGGAGCAGATTTCATTGTCGGGAGCGGTCATAAAAGCATGGCATCGGCCGGGCCGTCCGGCGTGCTGGGGATGAGTAAGAAATGGGAAGAATTAATACTGAGAAAATCTGTGAAATATCCCAAAAAAGATATAGAACTCATCGGGTGCACTCTCCGGGGAACAGTGATAGCAACAATGATAGCATCCTTTCCTTACGTCAAGGAGCGAGTTGAGCACTGGGATGAACAGGTCCAGAAGGCACAGTGGTTTTCAAACGAACTGGAAAAGCTCGATTTCAACCAGATGGGAGAAAAACCACACAGACATGATTTAATGCACTTTGAAAGCCCGGCTTTCTTCGAGATTTCCCAACATCTCAGAGAAAGAGGCTATTTCCTTTACAAGGAATTGAAGGGCAGGAGAATCTGGGGTCTGCAACCGGGTCTGACGAAACACTTTAAAGTCTCCACGTTTGCCGCCTCCAGGGATGAATTAACTTTCGTGATAGACTCTTTCAAAGATATTATCAATAAATACAGCTAGCCGGGAAAGAAGCGGGGTTTTGGAGCGCCTTAACTACAGTTGAGGTGTTGTATTTTTTGGCTTGGAAAATTTCCTGTATGAGAAAATCAGTACAGCGGCGATAAAAATCAAGCTGAAAAAAATGATTATCGTTGGCAGTGCACTCTTTGAAGGCTCCTCTGTTTGAGTTTCGGCGGGTGTCGTCGGTGGCGGTTTGAGTTTAACGACAAACTGACCGGTGTGACTGTTCACATCGATAGTATAGCTCCCCACCTTGTTTTTTGTAGTATAAAAGTATAGTTTCTCGCTGGTACCGGGATCAAGTGATATTTGCTTCCTGAATTCTTCTGTATTGTCTACTTCAAGGATGACGGTATAACTTCCTTCGCGGCCGCCAATATTGTTAACCAATGCCGAGACTGTCACTTCTTCGGATGGATAGATTTCAGACGGCGTGATTAACAAATCAGAGATGGTGAACCTGGCCGGTCCAGGTGATGGCGTTACAACCTCGGCTACGTTACCTTCAGGCTCGGGTTGGGTAACCGTAAATTCACGCGTGAATCCATTGACGTCTACGGTGTATACCCCGATAGCATCGGGGATCTTTGTGAAACTAATCGTCAGGCTTTCACCTCCATCGAGATTGACTGTCTGGGTCTGTATTTCCAGGTCGTTTATTTTCAGTGTGAAACTCTGGCTACCCGCCATGTCTCCGGTATTGGCGACGGTAACACCGATGGTGACCGGTTTATCAGGATAAATTTCGTCTGGTATTATGTTCATTCCACTGATTTCGAAACTGGCGGGGGCGGTACGCGCTAAAACAGTGAACACGCTCAGGTGATTTATCAGTACCTTTATCGTTTTATCAGCCGTGTCAACGGAGCAGCCTTCGAGTTCAACCCACTTCCCGTCCAGCAACGTAGCAATCACCAGTTTATTCTCGCTAATGCCGACCGGTATCTTTGAACCCTCGTAACTGATAATCAGATACCCGGCCGGGGTAAAGGTAGCGCCATCGGGACCTATGTCGATCACCGGGCACACCCTTTCACGGTCGTCGGGTGGTGAAGGATATTCGGTTTTCTCCCTGAAGGTAATGTATCTGAGGCGCTG
>CAYVPT010000106.1:4286-8028 GCA_964453865.1 uncultured Dehalococcoidaceae bacterium | reverse complement strand
CCGGGCTTGAGCACCCGCCTTAGTTCTCTTAAAGCCTGCAATCTTCCTTTATTGTCTTCGATGTGGTGATAGGTGGCCACGGCTATCGCCCATTCGAAAGTGTTATCGGCGTAGGGCAGATAGCAGGCATCAGCCTGTACTAGATGAACGTCGAACCGGTATTTAGTAGCGTATTTTCGGGCGAGTTCCAGCATCCTGCCGGAAATATCGATGCCGTGGAGTTCGAAGTCCTGCCGGAATGGAGTAAAGTCCGGCCCGTGGGCGCAGCCGACGTTGAGCAATCGGCCTCCCTTCCAGCGTGCCGCCGTTTCTCCCAACTCACCTGGGAATATCGTGCGGTGGCGGAAGTTATACCACCCCGGCGCTATCCGGTCGAAGACTTCTTTATTATCGGTCACACTATCGCCTTTATCCCCTTCCCCTCAAGGGGAAGGGGAGGTTTTTTAAGAGGGGCTTAGGCCCTCTTAAACGCCCCTGAAGATTCCTTTTGGGTGATAGAGGATATAAGGGAGGCGAAGCCTCCCTTTGAAAATACTCCCCCTTCCCTTCCCAAGGGAAGGGGGTAGGGGGATAGGTTGTTTAGTAATCCCGTTAACATTGTTGACATAAGTCCTTATCTGCTAAACTTAGTGTAGTTACTTCATTTATAATATGGCTAATATCAGGAAATTTACAAGAACCATCTCCGGAGTGACGCCGCTGGCGGTGATGACCGCGCCTGTAAGCTGTCCCGGTAAATGTCTGTACTGCCCCACCTACCCGGACTCTCCCAAGAGCTATACGCCGGAATCGCCGGCGGTGCTGCGCGCCCGCAAATTCGATTATGACGCCCGGCAGCAGGTCGAGATAAGGCTCAAAACGTTCTCGGACATGGGCCACCCCACGGATAAAATCGAACTTATAATCATGGGCGGAACTTTCCTGGCTCAACCAATCGATTATCAGTATCGTTTTATCAAGGAATGCTACGACGGGCTCAACGACGTGGCATCAGACACGCTGGAAGAGGCCAAACGACTTAACGAGACAGCCTCGAACCGCTGTACCGGACTCTGCATCGAGACGAGGCCGGACTGGTGCGGGCCGGACGAAATTAAACGGATGCTGGAGTTCGGCGCTACCCGTGTCGAACTCGGCGTGCAGATACTGGACGATGATATATACCGTCTGGTGAGGCGGGGACATGGAGTGGCGGAGGTCGTCCGGGCTACCGCTTTACTCCGTGAGTACGGCTTTAAGGTCTATTACCACTGGATGCCCGGTCTCCCCGGTTCGACGCCGGAAAAAGACCTTGATATGTCCCGGACGCTTTTTACGGACGACCGTTTTAAGCCGGACGGACTCAAGCTGTATCCCACCATGGTAGTTCAGGGCACTGAACTGGAAAAATGGTACCGGGAAGGGCGCTACCACCCCTATGATGACGACACGATGGTCAATCTGACCATCGATATCAAGTTGCTTGTCCCCAAGTATGTACGGATTTCCCGCGTATTACGTGATATTCCCTCGAAGTTCATCGTCGGCGGACTTAAAGACTCGCTGCGGGATATCGTCAGGGAGAGGATGAAAAACGACGGCATCGAGTGCCGCTGCATACGCTGCCGCGAGTACGGTCACCGGGCGCAGGCCGGCTGGGAGATAGGCGAACCCCGTCTGTTAAGAATGGACTATACTGCTGCCGGGGGTAAGGAAATTTTCCTGTCCTTCGAGGATGAGAAAGAGACACTCTTCGGGCTGCTGCGACTCCGCCTTCAGTCGCGTCCCGTCCCGGCGCTGGGAGACTCGAACGGTAATCATGCCGTCATCAGGGAGCTGCACGTTTTCGGGCCGGAGGTACCCCTCAATGAGCAGAGAACGCAGTCTGCCCAGCATAAAGGCCTGGGGAGGGCATTACTGCTGGAGGCCGAGAGGATTGCCCGTGATGAATTCCAGGTAGAACGCATGGTCGTCCTGAGCGGTACCGGCGCCAAAGAATACTACCGCACCGGGTTCGGCTATCGTTCGGAGGGCGACTACATGGTGAAGACCCTGAGACCTCAGGATTAGTCATCCATACATTATTTATTATTAGTCCGGACTTTCTCCTGGTTTTTCAGTTCCTTCTGTACCATAGACTGATTGCCTGATGTTCCGGTTTCACTGCTTGATAGTCCCTCCCGGTTCTCGTTCTCGGTTCTTACCCGGGCGGTGACCTTTCCGGAAATCTCGCCGGCAACTTGGGCAGCGGTCGATATCTGCAGGTTCAGCTTTTCTTTAATCTTGACCGGAATGTTCTGCAGCGCCGTGGCATTCGCCGTTGTTTCATCGAGGGCGTCTGCCTCAATGAGTTTCTCCACGGCTCTCTCGTATTTATGTACCGAGTTCTCTATCGCATTTTCAATGCCTTGGTGAGTCGCTTCGGGCGCATTTTCATATACCCTGGTTAAAACTTCAAGACGGTTAGAAGTCGAGTGCGCCAGGCGCTCCTGGATGGCGGTAATGTCCAGACCCTTTTCCTCGGCGATCTGTACCATTTCCTCTTCCAGTTCGGCAATCCTGCCGGCGTAGTCCAGGACTTCATTGACATCGTCGGACACATTATCGGTTACGTTATCGCTGGCTCTGACTCGTACTCTGGCTCTTTCTATCAAATTCTCTATCGTCTCCGAGCTGATATCGAGTGCCCATTGTGTCCTGTTCTTGGCCATGACGCGCAGGGCTTTTACCTGGCCATTAACAGTAGCTCCTTTGGCGCGTTCGATAATTTCGTAAGCTTCCTCGGGGATTTCTTCATTAGAGGGAGTAACATTATCCGAGAGTCTCGCGGCGAGTTTGTCTTTAAGCTCGCATAACCTGGCATGAAGCCGATACGCTGAAGCGGATAGTCTTTCCGAGACATTGGCCGAGGTACCGTTCTTCACGGCTTCTTCCAGTCTTTGGTTGACCATAACCATGAACCCCTCGTAATCGCTGGCCGCCCGGGTCATTTCTCTTATCTTATTTTTAGCGGCCATGACCTTGGCTTCGGATAACCGTTCCTCGGCGTAACGCAGGGCTCTTTTGGCTTTAGCCTCCGCCCCGAAAGTAAAAAACATGCTGATGTTTTTACCCAGCTTGTCCAGGAAATAAAAGGGACTGTCCGGCGTAATACCGGGGTCGGGGAGTTCCTCGTCCTGGGCGTAGACGGCGCCGCCTATGAACAGCGAGGTGATGAGCAGGCAGCTTACCAGGGCTATTCTTAAAATGCTGGTTTTCATTATCGGCCTCCCTGAAGAAATTATGGCTTACTGTATTATATAACGCAGAAAGTTGCATTTAGTTAGCCATAGTGTGGGAAATTGGTCACTAGGAAAAAGGTAGCGGGAGTGTGTCATTCTTAGCGTAGCGAAGAATCTGGTTTCCATATAGGAAACAGATTCTCACGGTCGTTCTTCCGCGGAAGGACTCCCTCAGAATGACTTTCAAGGCAAAGCCAAAGGTAGCGGTGGAATGGTGAAACGGTGGCTTAATATCTGCCCAGTTCTTCCAGCCTGTCATCATCGATGCCGAAATGGTGGGCTATCTCGTGCCGGACGACGCGCTTTATCTCGACAACGACCTGGGTATCGTTCCGGCAAATGGACTCAATCGGTCTCTGGAAGATGGTTATCTTGTCCGGCATGACGAATCCGTACCCGTGAGTACGCTCGGTCAGCGGAATGCCTTCATAAAGACCGAGCAGCATTCCCCCGCGCTTCCCCTTTAAATGTCTCAACTGCTC
>CAYVPT010000106.1:0-4276 GCA_964453865.1 uncultured Dehalococcoidaceae bacterium | reverse complement strand
GTGTCGGCGTATCGGCCACCACAACGTCGATATTTTCCAGCCTCTCGTGGATTTCGTCGGGCAGGCTATCGATGGCCTGGACTACCAGCTGCTCGAATTTGAGACTATCCATTTCAACCCGTTCTCCGGAGCGACCAGATAATGTATATCAAAAGGAAATAGGCGCTGACACTGGAACTCAGAACGAAGGCGCCGATTACTTTGCACAGGAAGGGGTCGGCCAGCGGCGAGATGATGAAGCGTACGAAATGGGTAACGCCGGCCAGTAATCCGGCCGTCAATACCACGGTCATTCCGGTGGCAAACCAGCGGCTTTTCAGTTTCTCGGGCTTGATAACCAGGTAGGCAAAAAGGGCGTTGGCACCGATTAGCGCCAGGATTAGCGGTATGAAGATAAGCATGGTGCCCGGCGTCGGTATAACGACTATTTGCCATATAGCGCGGATAACAATAGCGATAACCGCCAGGGTAAAGGTCACGATAAACCAGCTTTTAAGTCGTGAATAATTCATTTTCGGTTTTATTTCTCCTTGAGCTGTGCCAGGTCGAATTCCATGCCGTCCCGCGCCGCGATAACGCGTACGCCGGTCTTTCGGGATAACTCCTCGGCAATCAGCCACGGCTTGGCCTGCCATACGTGCAGTCCGAAGTGGCTGAGGATGGCTACCTTCGGTTTGATTTGGTTGATGATGCGTTCGGTATCCGGTATCGAAAGGTGGTCGATAGGCCGGGGTTCGGTGAGTACCATGTTGATAATGATAACATCGGCGGCGTAGCTGTCGGTCAGTCCTTCGAAATAGCGGGTATCGGCGATATAGGCTATGGAATATTTAGAAGCCCGGAAAACCATGCCGTAGGTCTCCACCGGGTGCTGGTGCCTGACCGGTGTCGAGAAGGAGACGTTATCAATCTTATAAGACTTGCCCGCCTCCAGCGTGGTTATGCCTTCGATATAGTTTTTCAGGTAGGAGAAGATAACCGGCTCGTCGGTCAGGGCGTCGGCCGGGGCGAACAGCCGTCCGTGGCGGTTCAGTCCGCCGTTTGTCATGGCTTCCACCATGACGTTGGTATCCGCCGCGTGGTCCAGGTGGCGGTGGGAAAGGATGATGGCGCTCAGTTTCTCGGGATTCAGCTTTCTCTTGGTGGTCTGGACGATACAGCCCGGCCCGGGGTCAATAAGTAGCCGGGTGCCGTTCAGGCTCAGCCATATTCCCCCTGAAGCGGCCAGCTGCCGGCTCACCATGAAACGGGCGCCGGCTGTCCCCAGGAAGGTTATCGTATCCTTCGTCGTGTTATCGTCAATCATTTCGGGTGCAACTGCTTTCTATGATAAAATATACAGACTGTTTTTACAATCGGTGGCTAATTTTCCCCTCCCCGCCTCGTGTGTTATCTTTTCCCACCCGGGCCGCCCTCGTATCATCCTCGGCTTATCCCGTAAATATTACATCCTCTCCCTTGATGGAAGAGGGCAGGGTGAGTATTTAAAATCATTCAAAGTCAAACAACCCCATTTTTTTGACAATTTTCTTTTCCCGTATATATACTTGATTAGGTGAAACGATACTAGTACTTTGATATAAATGTATCAGGAAGGGGTCTGATATAATTTGGAGGTGAAGAAAAAGATGGAAAAGCAAGTGACAACTCACCGCGGCGGGCACCTTGAGGCTTTACTCAACGGCTGCCCTGATGCCATTCTGGCAGTTAATGCCGATGGGATTATCAAGTTTGCCAATAAGGAAGCCTGTAAGCTTGCCGAACGCAGCATGACCGAATTAATCGGCGAGAGCATCGTCGAGGTCTATGAAAGCAAGGAAGCCGCCCGTGAGGCCAACAAGAAAATCTACGAGGCCGGCGGGACCGTCCATGACTTGGAAACCAAGACGAGGACCAAGAGCGGCAAGCTGATTCCGGTCCGCGTTTCCGCCTCGCACCTTTATGACCACAACGGTAAATATATCGGCGGCGTCGGCTATTTTGCCCAGTACCGTCCCTGGACCGGGGCTGAAGCGGAAGTCAAGGCGCGTGTCGATGACCTGGAAGCCAAGCTCGATAAATGGAAGGCTCTGGCGGCGCCCGTCTTCGAACTCTATCCAGGACTATCCATAATGGTAGTCGTCGGCCATCTCGATGCCGACCGCTTCGAGGATATCATCACCAATCTGCTTGACCATATTACGGGTGTCAAGACCCATGTTGTCCTCCTTGACCTGTCCGCAGCTGTTATGGACGAAGAAAAGGTCGCCGAACAACTGAAAAAGACGGTACGTGCTGTCCGTTTGCTGGGGGCGGAGTGTGTGGTTGCCGGTATGCAGACAGCTCTGGCCCGGGCTCTGGAACCGCTGGTTACAGACATCGGTATGGCTAAGAATTTCAGTTGTATGGAGCTTGCTCTGGAAGCCGCGCTTGACATAATAGGCTGTAAAATCAGCCCGAAGGACTAGACTCAGGAGGACCGATTTTTGGACAAGATATTTCCCGGTGTGGACAAAGCGGTGGAGGATATCCCTGATGGCGCCTCTATTACCATAGCCGGCTTCTTTACGGCGGGAACGCCCCTGCCTCTCATCAGGGCCCTGGCAAAACAGGGGGCTAAAGACCTGACCATTATCTGCATGCAGATGGGGCCGGGCAACGAGGATATCAACCAGCTTGTTACCAATAAACAGATAAAAAAAGCCATCTGCAATTATCCTTTTTACCGCTCGGCCAGCCGCGGGGCTAACTCTCCCACCGAACAGGCTGTACGCGCCGGCAAGCTGGAAATGGAAGTATCCCCCATGGGCACTTTCTCGGAAAGGCTGAGAGCCGCGGGTGCCGGTATTGCCGCCTTCTATACCCCCACCGGTGTCGGGACGGTCGTGGAGCAGGGCAAGGAAAAGAGAGAGTTCGACGACCGTGAATATCTTCTGGAAACCGCTCTCAAGCCCGATTACGCCTTCGTGTACGCTTATAAAGGCGACCGCATGGGGAATCTATGCTGTAATAAGACCGCCAGGAACTATAATCCGGAGATGGCGGCCGCGGCTAAAATAACTATCGCCGCCGTGGAGAACATCATCGAACCCGGCGAGGTTGACGGCGATATGATACATATCCCGGGTGTCTACGTGCAGCGGGTAGTCAAGGTAGACCGTCCCAAATACGTTCCCACGATTGACTGATATCCGTAGAGGAGAACTGAGAAAGTGAACGTTGCTAAAACTAAGAAATTCAAAGGGCTTTCACGGGAGTTGATAGCGCTCAGGATAGCCAATGAGCTTGAAGACGGCACCTACGTCAATCTGGGTATCGGCATACCGACTCTCGTTTCCGACTGGATTGAGGGTCGTGATATTGTCTTACAGGCTGAGCTCGGCATGCTCAATACCGGGCCGCTGGCGTCTCAGGAAGAAGTGGAGCAGGACCTCATTAATGCCAGCTGCCAGCCGGTCACCGAGTTGCCGGGGAGCTGCTATTTCTCCGAGAACGAATCGTTCGCCATGATACGGGGGGGCTATATGGATGTGGCGGTACTCGGTGCTTTGCAGGTATCGGAAAAAGGCGACCTGGCGGGGTGGCAGAACCCGGGGCGGGGTCTGCCGGAAGATATCGGCAATATCGGCGGCTCTATGGATCTGGCCGTGGGTGCCCGCAGAGTCATCATCGCCATGATGCACGTGACCAACGACGGCCAGTACAAGATTGTGAAGAATTGCTCTTATCCCCTCACCGCCCAGGGCGTGGTCGACCTCATCGTTACCGACCTGGCGTTTATCGAGGTGACGCCGAAGGGTCTGTTATTAAAGGAGGTCGCTCCCGGTCTTACCGCCGAGGACGTGCAATCGGTCACCGAGCCGAAGTTAATTGTGAGTAAAGACCTGAGAGAGATAGCGCTTTAAGCTGCTCGGCAGGCACCGTTTCGTGATGTCGGGTTTGTAAGGTAGTAATAAAACAAGGGTGATACTACACCCCTATATTTTCTTATTGATAAATCCTTCTCTCCATAAATGACAATGTAAGGCCTAACACCCCAATGAGCGCAAGTACGGTACGGGCGGCGACGACATTGATGAAAGAAATGCCAATCATCAGCATAAAGATGAGGAAGAGTCCGATTGAAGTAAACCTGTCCCACTTTAGTAAGCGAGGGCTGATATCTCTATCTACCAGGCGGTACTTTCCAGTAGCATATATCCAGAGCAGGAATCTCAGAATATTGCAAAGTAATAAATTGCCTGCGTATATAGCGAGCGGAAGCTGCTCTGTTACGTAGCTCCCGAAAAGGGACGTG
>CAYVPT010000105.1:0-8070 GCA_964453865.1 uncultured Dehalococcoidaceae bacterium | reverse complement strand
GATTCTTAAACCTCACCCTCTGTTTTTAGATGAACCTATCCCCCTGTGTCCCCCTCTCCGTTCACGGAGAGGGGGAATATTATTACTAAAATCCACCCTCTGTATCTCCCTCCCTTACGAAGGGAGGGAGACGTGAAAATTAAGGGATAAGCCGCTGATGATGCGAGGGTGGCCGGGTGGGAGGACCCCCCTCCTTTAAAGAAAGAATATATATCACCCTCACCCTACCCTCTCCCATCAAGGGAGAGGGTTTATGTTTTTTGGGATAAGCCGCTGATGATACGAGGGCGGCCGGGTGGGAATAGATAACTCACGAAGGGGGTGGGGTAAATATCTGCTGAAGACCCCGGTATTTCTACATTGCATTTGGAATGTTGTACAATTATAATGGTAAGACTTGAAAGGTATGGTGATGGTCAAGATAAGGCGTATCTTACTGGGATTCGTACTCGTGCTGCTGGCGCTTTCTTTCACCGCCAACGTGCAGGCGCAGAGTCCGAGGATTGATGTTATTACCATTAAAGGCACTATTAACCCGGTTTTGGTTGATTATGTAAAACGAGGTATCGAGCAGGCCGAGGACAACAATGCTCAGGCGCTTATCATACAGCTCGATACACCCGGGGGCCTGGACAGCGCCATGCGCGATATCGTTCAGCTTATCGTCAATGCTCATGTGCCGGTGGTGGTCTACGTAGCGCCGGCGGGAGCCAGAGCCGCTTCGGCAGGTGTCTTTATAACTATCGCCGCTCATGTAGCCGTAATGGCAACGAACACAGCCATGGGAGCGGCGCACCCGGTGAGCATCAGCGAAGAAGGCGAGCAGACCATGTCCGAAACAATGGAGGACAAGGTCGTTAACGACGCGGCGGCCTTGATAAGGTCTTTAGCCCAGACCCACGGACGAAACCTGGAGTGGGCGGAGAAGGCCGTCAGGGAGAGCGTCTCCGCTACCGAAAGCGAAGCCCTGGAATTGAAGGTTATCGATATGATAGCCCCCAACCTGGAAATGCTGGTTGAGCAACTGGACGGCCATCAGGTAACGTTACTCAACAACCAGACGCTCACGATACAAACCCGGGGCGCTGTTATCAACGATAATCCCATGAAGGCTGTCGAGAAGTTCCTCTATACCATCGCCGACCCCAATATCGCCTATATCCTGATGAGCATCGCCATGCTGGGCATTATGGCGGAAATTTTTAATCCCGGGCTTATCTTCCCCGGAATAGTCGGCGGTATCTGCCTGCTGATGGCTTTTTACTCGCTGGGCGTGCTGCCGGTCAATTATGCCGGTATTCTCTTCATCGTGCTGGCCTTCGGTCTCTTCATCGGGGAGGTGCTGACGACATCCTTCGGACTTTTCACGGCGGGGGGTATTGTATCTCTGGTTATCGGTTCGCTGATACTTTTCCAGGGAGCCCCACCCGTTTTCCGGGTCGATCCCTGGCTTATCACAACCGTTACCGTTCTTTTCGGCGGGGCTATTGTTTTTATCCTGTACCGAGCTGTAAAGATACACCGTAAGCAGGCGACTACCGGGCGTGAAGAATTAATCGGCAAGACAGTCACGGTCAAAGAAGCCCTGAACCCGGAGGGGACGGTATTTTTTAAGGGGGAACGCTGGACGGCGATATCCGAAAGCGGTGAGGTGGAACCCGGCGAAGAGGTTATTATCAACCGGGTAGACAGCCTGACGCTGTACGTTACAAAAAAAGAGTAATATATAACCGAGGAGGAGGTTTTTTTGTTTTATATAAATACCTGGACGTGGGTTTTAATCATCATCATAGTAGTTATTTTTATTGTCTTTGTGGTAATCTGGGGGATACGCGCCCATAAAAAGAAAATAGCGGCGGGGAGAGAAGACCTCGTCGGGAAAACGGCCGTGGTGGAAGTTGCCCTCGAGCCAAGAGGAGTGGTGTTGGTCGAAGGAGAACGCTGGACCGCTACCGTAGATAAAGACCGGGTTGAGCCGGAAGAGGAGGTGACTATAACAAAGGTCGACGGCTTAAAGCTTTTGGTAACCAAGAAATAAAAAGGAGGTAAAAAGATGGGTAATATAATCTGGATTGTCATCGTTGTTGTTCTCTTGCTTGTAATCATACCGATGACGGTGAAAATCGTAACCGAATTCGAACGCGGTGTTATCTTCCGCCTGGGACGGCTCGTCGGCGCAAAGGGACCGGGACTGTTTCTCATTATCCCCTTCATCGACCGCATGGTAAAAGTAGACCTGCGTGTGGTCACCATGGATGTCCCCTCGCAGGAAGTTATCACCAAAGATAACGTTACTGTCCGGGTAAACGCCGTGGTCTATTTCCGCGTGGTCGACCCCGAAGCTTCGGTGGTCAAAGTACTGGACCACATCCGGGCTACTTCGCAGATATCCCAGACGACGCTGCGAAACGTGCTGGGGCAATCGGAACTCGACGAGTTGTTATCCAAGCGGGAAAAACTCAACCAGATGCTCCAGAAGATAATCGACGAACATACCGACCCCTGGGGTGTCAAGGTCAGCACTGTGGAAATCAAAGAAGTAGAGCTTGCCGAGGAGATGAAACGCTCCATGGCGGCCCAGGCCGAAGCCGAACGAGAACGAAGGGCGAAAATCATCCACGCCGAGGGCGAGTTGCAGGCTTCGGAGAAGCTGGCGCAGGCAGCTAAAATTATCGGCCGGGAGCCGGCCACTATACAATTACGCTACCTCTCGACACTCACAGAGATTGCCAGTGAGAAGAACAGCACTATCCTTTTCCCCATCCCCATAGAGATGTTTAAAGCTTTCGGTGGTAAATCCGACGACAAGAAGTAAATAGAAAACGAATGAGTTAGTAAAACGGGAGGGGGTGAACAGCCCCCTCTCTTCTTTAATAACAGTCAGACTCCGATACAGGTTATCTCCTGAGCGGTAATGCCTTTCCGGTAACTACCCTGCCAAAGTAAGCAGGAAAAGTCGGGACACTGGCAGGCATTATTGTTATAGTGGCTTTGAAGGAGACGCGGAAGGATGGAATGGTCCGAAAGAATGAACGCGGCGATAGACTATATCGAGGAGAACCTGGCGGGCGAGATTGATTTCAATGAAGCGTCGAATAAAGCATGCTGTTCTACGTTTCATTTCCAGAGAATCTTCTTTGCCATCAACGGCCTGACGCCGGCGGAATATGCCCGGCGGCGTAGGCTCACCCTGGCAGCCAGAGAACTCACCTCCGGTAACGCCAGGGTAATAGACATCGCCATGAAGTACGGCTACGAATCGCCTGACTCATTCACACGGGCTTTCCGGAATCTGCACGGGGTAACACCCACGGCAGCGCGCGAGCCTGGGGTGACGCTGACGGCTTTCCCGCGTATCTCCTTTAATATCATATTAAAGGGAGGTAACGACATGGACTACACTATTATCGAGAAACCGGCATTCGATATCATCGGCAGGTCGAGGAAATTTTCCACGGCTAACGGAGAAAACTTTATCAAGATACCGCAGTTCTGGCATGAATACATGGCTACTGAAGAATACCGGGAACTTATGGAATTGACCGGAGAGAAACCGGGTCCGGTTACGGGAGGAGGATGCCTGGGGGTATGTTTTGGCGGAGAAAACAACAACTGGGACCCGTTTTCTTATGGCATCGGCATTGAAAAACCGGAAGAGAAATCACCGGTGAAATTCGAGGTTGTTCCGGTACCGGCGGCCGCCTGGGCGGTGTTCGATTGCACCCTTGATAACCTCCAGGATATCACCAAGCGGATCTTTAGCGAGTGGTTTCCCTCTACCGGTTACGAGCATGACAATGCGCCGGAAATCGAGGTCTATCTTCCGGGTGATTTTGCCAATACCGCGATGAAGTGCCAGATATGGATGCCGGTGGTCAAGAAGAAATAGACTGCTTGTTGTTTAGATTGAATAAGGGTGGGGACTTGGTTTCCTGCCCTTATTTTTCAATTAAGGTAACATCGCCGGCGACAATCCTGGTGAGAGTGCCATCGGACCGGCGTATCATTAAAGCGCCGCTTGCCTCGACGGATTCGGCAATGCCTTCTGTTTTTTGTGTGGTTGAAACAGCCCTGACTTTTTTGCCCAGCGTTACCAGCCGGTCACGCCAGGTTTCATAGATAGACCTGCCATCGGGCAGCTTCAGGTAGAGTTTATCGAATTCGATAAGTAATGCCCTGATAATTCTTGTACGCAGGTCGTCTTTATCCTGACCGGTTTTCAGGCTGGCGGCGATGTGGGCAATCTCGGGGTAGCTGGAGACGTTAAAGTCGACGTTGATACCGATACCGACGATGCTGAAAGCCACCCGGGGTTCTTTCACTTCATTCTCAATGAGAATACCACAGACTTTTTTACCGTCGATAAGGATATCATTAGGCCATTTTATCTGAGTTTTCATGCCGGTCACGTACTTGATGCTGTAGGCTACCGCCAGGGAAGCTATCATAACCAGGTAAGGCAGTCCGGCGAGGTCGGGGTAGAGAATGATAGACAGGGCTATATTGCCGGAAGGTGATACCCAGGCGCGGCGCAGCCTGCCGCGACCGCCGGTCTGCTCCGCGGCAATGATGACCGTGCCTTCCGGGGTTCCCTTTTTAGCCTCAGCACGGGCGGTATCCATGGTGGAAGTAAGAGTTGAGTACCCGAGCACCTTCCGGCCGATGATGTTGGTATCCAGACCTTGTTTGATGGATAGTGGTGATATTTCTTTTACCACATATAGATGATACCACAACGGAGAAACGTTAATCATTTGAATATATATGCTGGTAATTGGATAATTTTACATTCTCACCCCCTGTGTCCCCCTCTCCTGTCAAGGCTTTCAGCAGGAGAGGGGGAGAATTTCTTGAGAGGGGCACTATTCTCCTTTAATCCCTCCTTACAAAGGAGGGAGACAGATTCGAGCAGAAGTGAAACATACGGTTTGCACAATCATTCTCTCCCTTTGGTAAAGGGAGAGTGAGAGAGGGATTTTGAACCCCCGGGCTAAGCCACTGAAGATACGAGGGCGGCTAGGGTGGGAAAAGATAACACCCGAGGTGGTAGGAAGCGCTACATTTTCACCAGCACGAAGGGGAGGATTTGAATGCCCACATAGGGCTTGATTTCAAATTTAAAGCCGGATTGTCCCATTCTTTCCGCCCCACCCAGCTTGCTTACTTCCAGGGTTTTAATAACGCGCGTGTCAACCTGGCCGGTATCAAGCATGACATCCTGCGATTTCGCCTTTAGGTAATAGTCGCTGATAGAATAAGCGCGTAGTAGCGTCCTGCTTTCAAAAACGTGGGTATCCAGTGTCAGGATAATCGACCTTTCATTTTCACAGAGCTCCTTGCATGACTGCAGGAAATCTACTTTGACCGACGGCTGAAGTCGTGTCATAAATATCGACGGCGAGTCAACAACAACCAACTTGAATCGTGACGGCAGCGTAGCTATCTGACTGGTGATTAGCTTCAGCGTTTTTTCGGCTTCTTTAGTGAACTCAGTGGGAATTACTTTATAGATACGGAGGCGGTCAGTCGCCACATCGTGCCGGGTTTCCAGCGACATGGAGTCCATCTGGTCGATAAGCGCTTCCGCGGTATAATCAGTGGTGAAGTACGTGACCGCACTGCCCCGGGAGCTCATAATACCGTAGGCGATATGCTGGCTCAGCACGCTTTTACCCGTTTTAGGTTCGCCTTCAATCAGTATTAGGGAATTTTCACGAAGGCCCCCGCCCAGAGCATCGGCGATGTCTTTAATGCCGGTTGTCCCGGGGTCACTGGTGGTCGTCATGCCCAACATACCCTATCAACCTCCGGTGCAGATTAGTGGCAGGATAATTTCTAGTATTCCAGTATAACCCCGACCGGATAAAAAGGGCATAAACACTGGGAGGGGAGAGATAAATATTTTATAAAAGATACACCAGAGAACTCCGATAGATGTGACATTGACATCGGTATGGTTTTTCGATTACAATGACGAACGCCTGAAAATATATCATAACAGAGAAGGGGAAAGCTATTGTGAATGGAGCTGTGGAAGTACTTTTTTTCGATACCTGGGCCTGGCTGATTTTTGTGGGTATCGGCCTGGTCTTTATTATCCTGGAACTATTTATAGGAATCGATACCGCACTTGACCTAGTGTTTATCGGGACGGCTTTCGTTCTGGGCGGACTGATAACGCTGGCTATGAACTCCTGGGTATGGACGGCTATCGTGGCCGGCATTATCTGCGTGCTGTACGTGGTTATTGGACGCAGATATATACACCGCAGGGTTACCGTAAACGCCGCCAAAACCAATATCGATACCATCATCGGGAAAACCGGCATCGTTCAACAGGATATCGAGCCTGCCAAAGACGGCCTGGTCAAGGTGGGTAACGAACAGTGGCGGGCGCGGGCGGGGGAAAGCATCAAAGAATGCGAGGAAATAACCGTCACCGGTGTCAGTGGCGTTACCTTAAACGTAAAAAAGACAGAAGGAGGTAATACAGAATGAACGGTGGAGTTATAGCTGTAATTGTCATTCTCGTCGTGTTGTTTGTCGTCACGTTGGCGAAATCCATCACCATTATCCACCAGGCGGAGAAAGGGCTGATAGAGAGATTCGGCCGGTACAAGGAAACGCTGGAGCCGGGGCTCCGGTTTATCATCCCGTTCATGGACTCGCTGGTAGTCAGGGTGGATATGAGAGAGACTGTGCTGGATGTCGAGCCCCAAGCGGTCATCACCAAGGACAATGTCGGCGTTACCGTTGACGCCGTGGTGTATTATTACGTGACGGATGCTAAAGCCGTCAGGTACGAGGTCGCCAATTTCTACATGGCCGTCAGCAAACTGGCCCAGACGAATCTCAGAAACCTGGTCGGTGATATGAGCCTTGATGAAACACTGGCATCGAGAGAACGTATCAATTCCGCCCTGCGGCTGACGCTGGACGAAGCTACCGATAAATGGGGGGTCAAGGTTACCAGGGTGGAGGTGAAAGAGATCGAGCCGCCGAAAGATATTACCGATGCTATGAGCAAGCAGATGAAGGCGGAACGAGAAAAGCGGGCTGTCATCCTGGAGGCGGAGGCCTACCGGCAGAAACAAATTCTTGAGGCCGAGGGCGATAAGCAGAATGCCATCCTGGTAGCGGAGGGTTCAAGGCAGGCGGCTATCCTGGTAGCGGAGGGTGAAGCCAAAGCTATCGAGACCGTCTCCACGGCGGCGGATAAATATTTCATCGGGAATGCCCAACTGCTGAAGCAGCTAGAGGTTACCCAGGCTTCGCTGGAGGAGAACACCAAGCTTATCATGTCCGACCAGTCCAGGCTGATTAACGTGCTGGGGCTTACTGAAGCGCTTTCACCGATGCCGCCAAAGGCGCAGCAGAAGAAAATGGAGCAGTAAACTGAAACGTCCCTTTCAAGAAGATACAATAACTAAGATACAATAACTAAATTATTTTTGGGAATACTCCGGGCTAGGCATTGAATAATGCGAGGGCGGTCAGGGTGGGAATAGATATGAAGCGAGGGGGGTTGGGGGGGATACAAGGGTAAATATAAACTGGATTCCCGCTTTCGCGGGAATGACAATCTATCATCATCAATAAAACCTTACGGCCAATATTGACAATTGTGTTTGGTTATGATAGTATTTTATTGCGCTCTTAGAGAGCGTTTTTGTACCTTAACAACTGGATAGCGGAAGGAAGGTTATAAACAAGTAAGTCAACGTTTTTTTTTGGAGAGTTTGATCCCGGCTCAGGATAAACGCTGGCGGTGTGCTTTATGCATGCAAGTCGTACGAACCGTTTCGGCGGTTAGTGGCGAACGGGTGAGTAACACGTAAGTAACCTGTCCTCAAGTGGGGAATAGCTCTGAGAAATCGGAATTAATACCGCATGTGGTCCTAGTCATTAAGGGTAGGATTAAAGCCGCAAGGCGCTTGAGGAGGGGCTTGCGCACGATTAGCTTGTTGGTGGGGTAACGGCTTACCAAGGCGACGATCGTTAGCTGGTTTGAGAGGATGATCAGCCACACTGGGACTGAGACACGGCCCAGACTCCTACGGGAGGCAGCAG
>CAYVPT010000104.1:0-8078 GCA_964453865.1 uncultured Dehalococcoidaceae bacterium | reverse complement strand
GCTTATAATACCGGTTCCGACCAATACCTTGCCCTGGATGTCCCTCTTCAGGTGAAGACAGGTTTTTCCCTGATCGCCCCGGAGAACTAGACCTCAACGGTTTCGATGGTACCAGAATCTGGGTGGACGACTTGTCACAGATTGAGATAATCGTATAAACGCTGCCTGATAGACTGAATAATAGCCTGCGCCCACACCGCTGGTTCGAAGGCGTACGCTTTTTATCTGCACGGCCTACCAGCTTCATTTGAGGCTTTCCAAAACGCAGAGATTTTACGAATCACCGTGTTACTTTTTGACCCACATCCCATCATTTCGACATGCAGATTTCAATATATTTCACGATATTTCTCAATAATTAAATGCTATTTTAAGCGACTGAAAGTACGTTCACGACAATAAAAAATCCGCTCGGTTTTACCCATTTAAGAGTTTTACTGAAACAATTAACCCGTTGTTTGCAATATAAGTAATCGACTTTTGACTTGGATAACGGATTTAGTTTGATCGAACGATAACGTGCCGGAAAGCCTTCATAAATATCTCGGTGGCTCTCGTTCGATAACGCCGGCTAAAGTGAGTGCGATTTAGTCCTGACTTGGATGAAATTCGGCAGACTTTCAGCCAGGGAACTGACTTATTCCAGTTTCAGGGTTTCCGGTAAATCTTCGCGGGACCGTCCCTTGGTCAGCGTTTGCGGGATAGCCTGCGCCAGTTCCTCGGTGGTCCAGCTGCCCTCTTTCTTGATAACCTGCTGTACGGGTGGCGGCTCGATAAAAATACCCACATGCCCTTTCCAGACCTCAAAGATACATCCGTTAATATGGTCAGCCGGCTCGCTGGCAAGGTACACGACTAAAGCGGCAACATCCTCCGGGCGGTTAACGGCTACCTGCGGTATATGCCCCTTGGTACCTCTCCAGTGGGCAACCGGGCGGATGGCGTTGCAGGTAACGCCGAACTCGGCCATCTCTCTGGCCACTGTCCGCGTAAAGCCGGCTATTCCTTCCTTGGCGGCGCCGTACCCTGTAAATCCTTTCCATCCGAAGCCGGTGTGCGAAGAAGTGTTGATGATTCTTCCGTAACCCTGCTTTTTCATATAGGAGCAGGCTCGCCGGGTGCAATAGAATGTTCCATAAAGGTGGGTCTTCATCAAGATTTCCCAGTCTTCGGTACTCAGCTCGTAAACATTCTGAGGGTCGCGCACCACGCCGGCATTGTTTATTAAAACATCAATGCTCCCGTAGTTATCGATAGCCGTTTTGATGATATTCTCCGCGTCTTTTTCCGTTGCCACGCTATCGTAACAGGCTATCGCCGTATTGCCGGCGCTTGTTATCTCATCGACGACAGCATCGGCGGGTTCATGCGATGTCCCTCTGCCGTCATAAGATGTGCCGATATCATTTACCACCACTTTGGCCCTTTGCGCGGCCAGGCCGATAGCCTCGGCACGCCCGATACCGCTTCCGGCCCCGGTAACCACTGCCACCCGCCCTTCTAATAACTTGCTCATAACAATCTCACCTCGTTTGGTTTAAACGATAATCATGCCCCCGTCTATTATCAGTTCGAGGCCGGTGATATAGCTGGACTCGTCGGAGGCCAGGAAGAGAATGCCGCTGGCGATTTCCTCCGGCATTCCCATGCGTCCCATCGGGATTCTTTCGCCTTCCTGCTGGATTGATTTTTCCACGCCCTGCGGTGTTTTGGCCGCCAGGTTCTTAAAAAGCGGCGTAATGATATAGCCGGGATGAACGGAATTAAACCGGATGTTCTTCCGGGCATAAGTAACGGCATCCGCTTTGGTCAGCGTGCGTATACCGCCCTTGGAGCTGCAGTAAACCGGCGTCGGTCCGCCCAGAATCCCCATAATCGAGGAAACGTTGATAACGCTGCCGCCGCCGGACTTCAAGATATACGGGACGGCATGCTTGGTACACAAAAAAGTCCCCCTGAGGTTGACGCCCATCACTTTATCCCAGTCCTCGGCGGCGGTCTCGTGGCTGGGCTTGGCGTTACCGGTGATTCCGGCGTTATTTACCAGTATATTGAGCTTGCCGTATTTTGTATTGATTTCAGCGAAAATCTTCTCGACTTCTTTCTCCTGGGATATGTCCATGTGCCAGTATCCGGTCGTCCCGCCGGCGTCCTTTATATCTTTAGCTACCCGGTTACCGTTGTCGTCGTCGATATCGACGATAGCAACTTCGGCGCCTTCTTTGGCCAGCAACCTGGCAGTCGCCTCGCCGATTCCCGAACCCCCTCCGGTAACGATAGCTACCTTACCTTTGACTCTATCCATGGCTCTCTCCTTGATTATTACTTGCCGGTATTGTCCAGGATGACATGCTCTTCCACCACCCATAAACCACCGGGCTTCATCTGCGCGAAGCTGGCTCCGTCTTTCGCCAATTCCGGGCTTTCGCCGATGGCTTTCATGGACTTCTGCCAGTCCTCAACACTGTCATACCACATCTCCACGATGCCATCACCCTCGAACTCCATGCCCGGCACCTCGATATAATGGTTCTGCACATATCTTTTCACATGGGGGATGAGTTTGGCTGCCAGCGGACCGTGCTTCTCCAGCCAGTGCTTGTTGAATTCCGCGTGGGTAAGAGCGGGGTTTCTGTGTGCTAGTGAAATCGTTTTAATCATGTAAAAACCTCCTGTATATGAAATACCCTGGTAGGTAGGCTGTACTCTTCGGTCTAATTAATCCACTTTCGTTTCTTCCCCGGATAAGTTTCTTCCGGATACACCGGTGGCGGAGCACCTATCATACCGCCATCTATCACCAGTTCGGTAGCCGTAACATAACTGGCTTCATCCGAAGCCAGGAAAAGAATACCGTAGGCTATTTCTTCCGGCGTTCCCATGCGGTCCAGGGGACACATGGCTCCCAGTATCTCGTGCGTGAAATCAAGGCCTCCCCCGATTCTTTCAACCAGTTCTCTGAACAGCGGCGTTTCAATATTTCCCGGATGCACGGAATTTACTCGTATATTATATCTGGCAAATTGAATCGCATCCGATTTACTCATCGCCCGCATGCCGCCCTTGGAAGTATCATAGACCGGGGTATCACATCCGATGATTCCGTAACAGGAAGCAACGTTGACGATACTGCCACCCCCTGACTTAATCATATATGGCGAAGCGTATTTGGTGCATAAGAACGTCCCTTTTAAATTAACGTTAATAACTCTATCCCATTCTTCAACTTCTAATTCATAGGCTGGTTTCCGGCCGCCGGGAATCCCGGCATTATTCACCAGTATATTGAGTTTGCCGTATTTTTCATATATCTCGGAGAATGCCTTTTTGACCTCATCGTTTTGAGAGACATCCGCGTGCCAGTAATCCGAGGTCTCCCCCGCAGCCCTGATTTCTTCGGCAACCCTTTTTCCTTCGTCATCTTTGATATCAACTATGGCGACCGTGGCACCCTCTGCCGCCAGTAATTTTGCCGTTGCTTCTCCTATCCCACCGGCGCTACCGGTGACTATCGCTACTTTATCTTTAACTCTATCCAATGGTTCCCTCCTGTAACAATAGATTCTATTTCATGTAAGTTTACCATTGCTTGTTTAAAGCGTAAAGCCGCGGTGTTTCGCTTGACATGAAATTCAAAACTGGTCTATCATCAACAAAATAACGCAATATCATTGTCGGAAATCGGGCGTATTTTCCGGCCACTCCCCGAAGCTTCCCGGCGTGATAAATAACATTGTACCGGATTTACTCCTTCGGGATTGAGCGGTACGTTTCTGCCTGTAATGTACCGGCGCTCTATTGAAAAGCACCGCTTTATGCCGGTACTCTCTGCGCCTGCACCGGTAAAATAACTCAGTAAATGTAGCTGTAAAGAGAGGTTGAAATGGCATATAGTATTGCGCTTATCGTCGCAAACGAACCGGGGGCAGGCAAGGAAGCTGAGTACAACGAATGGTATACCGGGAAACATATTCCCATGATGTTCGAGTTCAAAGGCTTAAAGAAAGCCAGCCGCTACCGTCGCCTGGGTGACGATAAAAAGTGTTCCCAATACCTGGCCACTTATGAATTTGACAGCGAAGAGGACATGGCGGCTTTCTCGCGCAGCCCGGAATTCGTCGCTGCGATTGAAGATTTCGATAAGAAATGGCAGGACGGCGGTTTCGAGAGTAAATGGAACGCCGCCTACGAACTAATCAAGACCTGGGAAAAATAGCCTGCTAATACAAAAAAGATATGAAGGAGGAAGTGATTTGATTAAATCGATAGCGGTAGCACACCGGAAGTCCGGTATGACCCCGGAAGATTTTAACAGGTACTGGAGAGACATTCATGCCCCTCTCGCCGCCAGGGTAATCCCGGGTATGCGTAGATACGTACAGAACCATATCATACAACTGCCGGGACGTGATTGTGAGGGCGACGGCATTGTGGAAATGTGGTGGGATGACATGGAAGCTTTCCAGAATTTCACCAGCTGGGTAGAGACCGAAGCCGGTAAAGACCTGCGTGAAGATGGTGATAAATTCACCGATATGAGTAAATCAAGACTGTGGCTGGTCGAAGAGCATATTATCAAAGAATAACCGGAAGTGAAACCGGAAAAAGGAGAGGAACGTTATCATGGCTGAGAAAAAATATGCAAAATATCTATTTTCTGATTTCAAAGAGGACTCCAATCTACCGGCGGTAGCCGGTCCCCAGGCATATTTCAGGGGCGCCCGCCAGATACCGGGCGCCAATATGAATATGGGCTGGCAGCTGTTCGTGAAGCCCATCTACCTGGAAAAGGAGCCCCATACCCACGACGCCGATGAATACCTGATTTTCCTGGGCGGGCAGCTCCCCGACCTCTTCAGTAACTTTGAAGCCGAGATTGATTTCTGGATTGGCGAGGAGCAGGAAAAGTACGTTATCACCAAACCCACGATTATCTTTATCCCGAAAGGCATGCCGCATACCCCGCTGGACTTCCGAAAAATCGTGAAACCGGTGCTGTTCAGCGCCCTGCTGCTTACCCCGAAGTTCACCAAGACCATGGGAGGCAAAGAATTCGCCTATGACGGCCCCAATGTCGGCGGGGCGGGGCCGATGATTGATGCGCAGGGGTAATTATCACTCAATAGCCTGATAAATTTAAGTATTTAAGTCAATAATGCGTAGATATACGCTTAACGGTATCTGAAAGTATCGATGATAGCTTATATCATTTGCTGACTGATACAGGCACTTGTGGTAACGATACTCGTTACCATCATCGTGTTTATCGCCATGCGCCTTCTATCCGGCAACCACCTCTTAATGCTGGTCGATATCAACCAGATAGAGCCATCCCTACACCTGCGTGCTGAAGCTGGTATTGTCTCCTCGCTTCAGTGATTTCAGGAAAACTGACCGTTGGCTATCACATTAGATAGCTAATCTGATAGGAAAAAAGAAATGGCGGCTACTTAAATACTGTCTTTTTATTGTTTTCTTGTCTTTGTGTGGTTCTTACTCGTTGTTTCTGCGAATGACGCATCTGTTTATCAGGCGCAGGCTTGGCATAATCAAAGTCGTCAAGTGTCATGCGCTCCAGTGGAGTATCAAGAAGCCTCTCAAGGGCACTTATTTTACTCGTATCAGCGTGGGTCACGAAGGTTAAGGCATCACCATTTTTATCGACCCGCCCGGTGCGTCCGATGCGATGGATATAGTCATCCGTACTTTCGGGCATATCGTAATTGATGACGTGGGAAATACGCAGGACATCAATACCACGGGAGGCGATATCGGTAGCTACCAGGATTTTTATCGAACCGGTGCGGAAGCCTTCCAGTGCGGCCTGACGCTGGTACTGCGGCAGGTTCCCCTGCAGTGAAGTCACTTGATAGCCTGACCTTACCAGTTGCTGCGCCACGCGTTCGGCGCGGTATTTAGTCCGGGTAAAAACAAGCACTGACTCCGTTTTGGTTTTACTTAATATCTCCTTTAGCAGGGCTGTTTTAAGGTGCTGCTGTACCGGGTACAGGACGTGTGATACGGTTTTCGCCGGCAGCTGTCGGTCTATTTGCATGGTAACCGGGTCATGCAGGATTTCACGCGCCAGACGCCGGATATTATCCGGCATGGTGGCGGAGAACAGCAGGGTTTGCCTCTTGTTCATGATGCAAGCTAATATGTTGCGGATATCGGGTAAAAAACCCATGTCAAACATGCGGTCAGCCTCATCGATAACGAGGACTTCCAAGTCTGACAAACTTATCGTACCTTTCCAGAGAAAGTCCAGCAAGCGGCCCGGGCAGGCCACGACAATTTCAGCACCGTTACGCAGGTCCTTGGTCTGCTGAATCATGCCCACTCCGCCGTAAACGGCAACACTCTGTATCCCGGTTCTGTCCCCCAGTTCATTTATAACCTCGCAGGTCTGCTCTGCCAGTTCGCGTGTCGGGGAAATGATTAAAGCACGGACACATCCCCGCGGACCTGAAATCAAACGGTGTAAAATAGGCAGTACGAAGGCCGCCGTTTTACCGGTGCCGGTCTGGGCCAGGCCGATAACATCCCGCCCCTGCATAACCGGGGGGATGGCCTGGATTTGTATCGGTGTGGGTGTGGTGTAACCGAGCGCGCGTACACCGGCCATGACGCTCGGGTGTAGATTAAAGGTTTCGAAATTCATTTAACTCCTTGGTGAAATACGAGTCGAGTACCTGAATGGTAAATCAGATTACTTTAAAGACTTGATATTTTCTCTCTCTTTTTTTATTTGTTCTATAACTGTTTCTCATATCCGGGATTACTACCCCGTTTTTGTTGGTGAGTGGCAGGGCTTCAACGATACTGACAATCCGGTCCCTCAGCCTTTTCCCTTCGAGATTGGCGATGGCGGTTGTCCCTGCGGACTTTGAGGCCATTTCAACGTATCCGTAACCCCTCGGTTGGCCGCTGCCAATATACCTGTCATCCATGATAGTCACGGATAGTACTTCTCCGAATGCCGTGAACTCTTGACGCAGTTCGTCTTCGGTCGTTTCGAGCGATAGGTTTCCCACATAGATATTCACGGTACCCCCTTTTTCAAATCCGTTGCGGAGCCCTGACTTGCTAATGGTGAGCTGGTTAAGGAAACCGGTACTGAATTGAGTTGCCGGAATGACTAGTATCTTCGCTGCCTGCCTCCGCCAGAACGACCACCTCTACCGCCGCTATAACCACCGCCGCCATAGCCGCCGCTCCTCCGGTTGCCGTAGGAACCGCCACCCCGGTTGTCCGTCCGGGGGCGGGACTCGTTGACAACGATTGTACGTTCTTTTAACATTTTTCCGTTAAGACCCGCGATAGCGGCTTCGGCCTCTGACTTTGATGCCATTTCCACAAAGGCAAAGCCCCTGGGACGTCCACTGAGCTTGTCGGCAGGAATAGCCACGGAATCCACCTTGCCATAGGCGCCGAACTCCGCTGCCAGTTCATCCTCGGAAACATCATAGGCTAGATTCCCCACATACATTTTCATAATTTACCCCACTCTTTCACCGGGTTTATTCCCTGTTTTGCCTAGTAGCCCTGTCGCCGCTTCCGCTGGGCATTCTTTTTAACTTTTATACGGGCGGCTTCGCTTTTCGGCACATAATAACGGTTGGCTTTTACTTCACGCAAGACACCGCTCATCTGCACCATTTTTTGAAAACGGTGCAACAATGATTCCTGTGATTCTCCCTCACGTAATGATACTTCTAAAGACAAAATTCAAATATATACGAGCCGCACCTGGACTGATTACCTGACCCCGGGTGCGACTCATAGCTTACCTCACTTATCTAGTGTTTCGTACTTTGCGGAAGCAATCGCTGCAGTAAACCGGCCTGTCACCGCGGGGTTGAAAAGGTACTTCGGTGCTTTTACCACACTCGGCACAGGTGGCCGGGAACATCTGTCGCGGGGCGCCGTAGCTGTTGTTTCCGAAGCGCTCTGACTTTCTGGCCTGACGGCATTCCGGGCAGCGCTTGGGCTCATTGGTGTACCCTTTCGACTGAAAGAACTCCTGGTCTTCAACGCTAAAGGTAAACGTAGTACCGCAATCGGAGCATTGAAGGGAC
>CAYVPT010000103.1:0-8105 GCA_964453865.1 uncultured Dehalococcoidaceae bacterium | reverse complement strand
GAACGCATGTTTATGCCGGGACACTGCCTCCCTACCATTCCGGAAACCTACCTCAGATAATATTAAAAAATATAGCTTCGGCAAGAAATCCCACCTGGGAAGAACTGCTTGATTTCCTGGAGGAAGATAAAACGGATAAGAAGCTTTACGTCGACGGGGAATACGAATGCGGCAACTTCGCTCAGGAACTCCATAACAATGCCGAGTCCCATGGCATACGGGCCGCTTTCGTTGTCGTCCATTTCCATGATGACCTATCCCACGCTATAAACGCTTTTAAGACTACCGACCGGGGACTGGTCTATATCGATGTCACCGGCAATAAATACCCGAGAAATGTCGCCAACCTTGATAAACTGGCTGATATGGAAAAAGATGAATTATACACCGTTACCTATCTGTTCCCCGAGTATCTGGTCCCGTCACAGCAGAATTTCAAAGTGAAAAGTATAGAGATTTACTGGTAAAGATAATACCGGGAGTTGAATCATGACCGAAAAAAGCCGGGCCTTGACCGGGCCAGCGCCGCGTTACAGAATATCCTGTCAGGACTGAAAGTCGATATTAAAGGCGTCGCCTGCCTGCACGGTTTAAAGGGCACCAGGCTTGAGGAATCGGCTTTAAAGCTGCTGCCATCGGCGCGTTCCGTCGTCGTCCTGGGTATGGAATTATACCCTGAGTTTCTCGATTTGACTTCCCCGGAGAGGAAGATGGGGACTGTCATTCTGAACCAGCTTTTTTTCCGCCACGTCGAATATCAGCGCGGCCTTTTCTACAACGACGACTTCCGGAAGACCTTTCTCAATAACCTGCGTCGCTACTGGGACCTGCCGGATGATACCGGAAACGCTAAAAATGATAAAGAGGAGCAGTACAATAAGCTGGCGGAACACGTCCACCGGAACCTGAATATACCGGAAATCTACCGGATTATGGGCATTGACAGCCAATAGGCGTTAGTGTAATATAGGTTCATCAAGTGACCCGAAGATTTCAATCCACATGGTATTTTTAGGAGGTGGGAAGTTATGCCATATTATGTAATGTTATCCAAGCTGACAGATGCCGGAAGAAAGACCATAATGAGAAATCCCAGCAGAATCTGGGAAGTCAACCAGGAAGTCGAGGACATGGGCGCGAAAATAATCTCGCAGTATGCCCTGCTGGGAGAATACGATTTTATTAATATCCTCGAAGCGCCGAATAATACCGTTATAGCCAGGGTTGCCTCCGCTCTGGGCTCCCGGGGAACCATACAGCCCCTGACGCTGGCGGCTATTACCATCGAGGATCTGGTAAAAGAAATACAGACGGCGAAAGCACTGAACGACTAGACACGGCATTACCCGTCATGCCGCTGCCTGGCTTATCATCCACCGGAGATTGGCCGAATGACAAAATAAAAAAGGTGAAAACCGGGCTCCGGTGCGTTCCTGGAGCCCGGTATTGTTTCTCAGGATAATATAATGAAATGCCAGCAATGCCAGCGTGATATCTCTGAAGACGAAAGCCACCAGCACCTGGGTCGTATATTATGTGACGATTGTTATATGGATGCCATGAATCCCTCCAAGGCCTGCGACCCGTGGGCAGTTTACTCCGCCACCCGCACCCGGGAGAGCGCGGGGTCGACGGGCGCGGAGGGACTGACGTCTTTACAGCAGGAGATGTACACTTTCATAAAAGATAAAGGCAAAGTAACTCCCGAAGAAATCAGGACCAGGTTCAAGATGGCACCACGTGATCTGGAAAACAGCTTCGCCACGCTTCGGCACTGCGAACTGGTCAGGGGACAGAAAGAGGGAGATAAAATTTACATTGTCCCTTTTAACTGATTTATCCGTATAATTAATTATGAGACTCGGTCCGCTGGAAATCGTCCTCATTATAGCGGTAATCATCGCCATCGCGGTGATAGCGCGGATTGTCCGCAGAAAAGACAAAGCCACCGGTCAAGAGGAGTCGGCAACCACAGATGTCACTGTAAAACACCCCGGGAGTGCCTCCAAGCGGGTATGGGATTTCTTGAACAGAACGGGCATTGTCCTCGTCGTGGGCGGCGTGGCGGCTTTCATCGCCGCCGTAAGTCTTTTTCGTATGGTCTTGCAGAGCTATCTCTGGGCGTTCATCCTCATGGCTGTCGGCCTGATACTGGTACTCTACTCCAGGAAAAAAAGGTGATGAAATCATGCCTGTACCGCTGAAACCTCTCAAATGGTACCGGGAAATGGCCGGCAGGAAAGGAAGGCTCGCAGCCGGGGCTTTCGCGGTTGAGGGGAATAGAGCGATACGGCAGATAAAAACAAGCCACCCGGATGATATACTCGAAGTCCTGTCCATCGACGAACCGCCTGAATATCTCGACTATCCTACGCGACTGATTACCGAAAGCCAGTTCCGCTATATCAGCCGCAACCGGACCCCCCAGGGAATCCTGGCCGTCGTCCGCCAGCCGGAGGATATTTATAGCGACCATCTGCCCGAGGACGCGGGAAATAGAATCCTGCTGCTGGAAGATACCCAGGACCCCGGCAATACCGGTACCCTCATCCGCACGGCGGCCGCTTTCGGTTTTACCGGAGTTATCCTGACGGATAAAGGGGCCGACCCGCTTTCACCGAAATGCGTTCAATCGACGGCCGGTACGATATTATCCCTGTGGATTCGCCGGACGAATAATTATCTTCAACTGGCACGGGCATTAAAAGAAAAAGACTACGCCATAGCCGCCGCGGAACTCACCGGCACTGCCGGACCGGAAGTATTGAAGGATCAGGCAAAATTGGTGCTGGCGCTGGGCAACGAAGCCGCCGGCCTGTCTAAAGCTTTGACGGATATGGCCGATTACCGTGTACAAATCCCGCTGGCCAAGGAGAAGGCGGAATCGCTGAACGTGGCGGCCTGCGGGGCTATTCTAATGTACGTGTGTTCACTTTAAAACCAGCCCGGATAAGAAGGCCGCCCCCTGAAACCAAGGCTTTCTTGACCGGTATGACCGCTTCTGCTAAGCTTGTCACGAAAGTCGAAATCACAGGAAATTCAGGGAAATATGCCAAGGAGGTTCACGAAAATGGCGACCAAAGAGTTCGCACACCTGATAAAACCGCTGATTATCAAGGACCCGCCCCAGGGGCTGTATGCCGAACCCCGTATCTGGATGGAAAGCAAGGACATGGAAGGGTTCAACGCCCATTTTTCTTACGGATTCGTCAAAAAACCGGGTACCTTTCACCCCCTGGAAGGTTCGCTGATACATCCTTACGACGAAATACTGGTTTTCGAAGGGACGAAAAACACCGATATCTTCTATCTGGGCGCGGAGGTATCGGTACTGCTTGGCGAGGAGCAGGAAGAGCATACCTTTACCGAACCATCGTGTGTACTTATACCCAAGGGTACGCCGCATGGTCCGGTGACGATAAAGAACCTCGATAAAGCAATAGTACACTATACCATCGGCCTGGACGCAGCTTATAAAGCCACCCCGGCCCCGGTGAAAGCTAAAACAAAGGGCACCAAATACGACCGGCTTATCAAGAAAATGACTACCAATTTCAAGTCTATGGGGGCGCAGGGGTCCGAATGGACGGGTGACCAGCAGTACGGGTCAATCAAGGCTGCGGAAATGGGTGTTGGCCCGGGCAACGGCGACGAGGTCGTCTGGCTCTACGGCGAAGACCTTGAGGGATTCAACGTTAATTTCACCTGGGGACTCTACAGTCGTTGCGGTAAATGGCACCGCGGCGGCGAAGCTCATTACCACCCCGAGGCGGAAATCCTGTGCTTCGTCGGCCTCGACCCCGATAATCTGGATTTCCTCGGGGCTGAACTGGAACTGGGCATGGGTAAGGACTACGAAAGGCATATCTTTAACACGCCCACCGTGGCTATCTGTCCGGCGGCGTTTCCCCACCTGCCCCTCATTACCAGATGGTGCGATAAGCCCTATGGCTTTATCGTGGTCTGCCTCAGCGGCGAGCATGCCTCTCCGTGGGTAGAAGCCTAATAAAACCGGGAGTTAATCCATAAAATACCGTAAATTCGGCGGGCTGGACTGGGAAGCATCGGTGCTCGGTTTCGGCGTGATGCGGCTGCCCCGGCTGGAAGAAGACCGCTACCGCATCGATGAAGTCGAAGCTACCCGAATGCTCCGCCATGCCATCGACCACGGCGTTAATTACCTGGACCTGGGATATTTTTACGATGCCGGTCAGCGTGAACAGGTAACCCGTCTTATCGGGCGGGTACTTCAAGACGGCTGCCGGGAGAAATTAAAGATAGCCGCCGGCCTGCCGGCTTTCCTGATAAAATCGGCTGATGATGTCGAAAGTTACCTAGACGAACAGCTCGGGTGGCTGCAGATTGATAAGCTGGACTTCTTCCTCCTGGCGGGACTGAACCGGGAGACATGGCCTGCCTTACCGGCAAAGGAGATATTTAAACAGGCTGAAGCTGCTATTGCCAACGGGCGCTTAAGCTGGCTGGGCTTTTCCTTCCACGATGATTTCCAGACCCTGAGGAATATCCTGGAATCCTATGATAACTGGTCGATGAGCCGGTTCCAGTACAGCTTCATGGATGTCGACCATCATCCGGGCAGCGGGGGTATTAAATATGCCGCGGGTAAGGGGCTGGCGGTGGTTATTACGGAACCCTTCAAAGGGGGGAGGCTTACTAAAAAAATGCCGGAGCCAGTGGCTAAAATTTGGGCAGAGTCCTCCCCGCAACGTTCGCCGGCGGAGTGGGGACTAAGATGGGTCTGGAACTACCCGGAGGTCACCGTCGCGGTCAGTGATATGAGCACTCTGGTGCAGGTAAAGGAAAATATTACTCTGGCAGATAAAACCACTACGGATAGCCTGACCGTGCCGGAGGAACTGCTTATAAACCGTGTCAGGGACGCCTACCGCGAGCTGAGACCCATCCCCTGCACCGCCTGCCGCGGCTGTATGCCCTGCCCTGTAGATATCGACGTGCCCCGTATCTTTGAGCTTTATAATGATGCCGTGATGTACGATGATACCGAAACGGCGCGTTCAATCTACCGGGACGAACGACACGATATCGATAGCTGCAACGCCTGCGGCGCCTGCGTGAAAGCCTGCGGCCTGAAAATACCCATTCTCGACTGGCTGGAGAAAGCGCGGATGATGCTGGCCGGGGATAAATAACGCTTCGTTTGAATCATAAAATAATCAAGGAAAAAGGAGGGCTGTTTTATGGAGGTCAGAACCAACGAACACGGACCGGACTCGCTGGCTACGAAAGTCTTTTTCAGCGATGAGAAAGGTTTTGAAGTTGCTTCAGTAATAATCATGGGTAAGACCGATGCCGCTCTAATAGATGCGCAGTGGAGTTTATCTAACGGCCATCGCGTCGCGGCGGAGATATTGGAAACGGGCAAGAACCTGAAAACTATTTATATCTCACATGCCCATCCCGACCATTACTTCGGGCTGGGACCGATTGTCGAGGCTTTCCCTGAGGCGAAGGTTATCGCCCTCCCCAGCGTCGCCAGCACCATCAACAAACAGATGTTCGGCAAAGTCGACCACTGGAGAAATATCATAGGGCCGACAAACGTACCGACCAAAGCGGTTAATATTGAACCTATGTCACAAAACTACTTCGAACTGGAAGGACAACGTATCGAGATATTACCGGAAATAATGGGCGACCTGAAATACAACACGGTTGTCTGGATACCTTCCATTAAAACCCTGTACGGCAGTGATGTTCTCTTTAACCAGGCGCACCCGTTTACCTGCGAGGTCACCGCCGAAGAACGCCGGCAATGGATAAGGGATATCGAGCGTCTGGAGGCCATGAATGCTGAAGTGGTTATTCCAGGTCATCAGAAACCGGGGATGCCTTTCGATTCCTCGTCGTTCAACTTCACCAAAGAATACCTTATCGCCACCGAAGAAGAGCTGGCGAAAACGAACGATACCGGCGCGTTCTTTTACGCCATGGCCATGCGCTACCCGGATGCCCACCTTATCTTTCTGAGCAACGAGATGAACTCCGCCGTTTTCAAGGGCGGGAGGGACTGGAACTGGCGGGAAGACTAATATATTCTTTATGCCATTTTACTGGAAATCCAGTAAAATCTTGAGTCCGTAGGCCAAAGTCTGCTATTCTAACAGCATGGACTATTTCAGATAGTAAAATTCAAGATTAAAGGAGACAAAATGGACCTAGGATTTAAAGGTAAAGTAGCCCTAGTAACCGGAGCCGGCAGCCAGGTAGGTTTCGGGAAAGCGACCTCTATTCTTCTGGCAAACGAGGGGTGTGACACAGTTGCCGTTACCGATGTCAACCTGGAAGATGTAAAGAAAACGGCCGAAGAGTTAAAGAAACTCGGTTGTGATTCCCTGGCGGCTAAGGCAGACATCACCAATAAAGCCGAAGTCGAAGCCATGGTTAAACAGGTCATCGATAAATTCGGAAAGATAGATATCCTGTGCAACATCGCCGGGGCTATTTTACACAAGGACAACACGCCCCTCGAGGAGCAGGAGGAAGACCTCTGGCTGAGACAGATAAGCCTGAACCTCTTCGGCACGATGATAGTTACCCGGGCGGTGCTTCCCCATATGAAAGAGAAAAAGTACGGCGTTATCGTCAACATCGGCTCGGGCAGCACTCACCAGTACACCATGGGCGTGGGGATGTACGCCATTTCCAAGAGCGGTATCGACCTTTTCACCAAACAGCTGGCGATGACGGAAGCGCCATTAGGTATACGGGTAAACTGCGTTGCCCCCGGTCCGGCGCCGACCAATTTCGGCAAGATACTGCGTGAAGGGATGCCGCCACCTACTCCAGAACAGGCGAAGCAGATGAAAGAAAACATGGCCTTCATGATGCCGCTGGGCAGGATGGGCACCGCGGCCGATATGGCCAATGCCATTGTCTTCATGGCTTCGGACGCTACCGGTTATGTCACCGGGCAGGTCTTTCATGTCTCCGGCGGTTCGGTGATGTAATAAAATAAGACCTGAAACAGCATTTTCCTCCCGAAAACGAATACACCCTGGCCCATACTGCCGGATATTTCCTACCGGGACTGAATTATGATTTCTTCGCAGGGCGGTTCGCGTTACCGATGGTATATGCTGCTCCTGGCTATGATGACGTATGGCTCCATCGCCGGGACGGCACGACTCTGCATGCCCGTGCTTTTCCCGGAAATTTCCATCGAACTGGGACTGAGCATGGTGGCCATCGGCACGATATGGGGTATGGACCCCCTGGCCGGGGTGTTCCTGGCTCTACCGGGCGGGCTTCTCGCCGACAGGTTCGGGGTCAAGCGCATGCTGACGGTGGTCTGCATATTGTCCGGTATATTCGGGGCTTTACGGGGTTTTTCCGTGGACTTTCTGAGCATGGCGGCGTTCATGTTCCTGTTCGGCCTGATGGCGGCGGTCACGCCGAGTATCGTCCCCAAGGTTACCGCCGTGTGGTTCGTCGGCAAACGTCTGGGCCTGACTAACGGAATGCTAAACGCGGCCTGGTCCATCGGCGCGGTCATCGCCACCCTGTCCAGTGCCACACTGCTCTCCCCGTGGCTGGGCGGCTGGCGGAACGTGCTTTTTTTCTTCGGCGCGCCTCCGGTGCTGCTGGGGCTGCTCTGGTGGTTTACCGGCCGCGAGCCGCAGAAGCAGGATGCGGCGTATACTCCGGTAGCCGGAGAGCCGCTCCGGACGGCACTGGCCAGGGTGACCCGCGTCCGGGAGGTGTGGCTGATAGGGATTGTTTTGCTGACCTACTGGGGTGCCAACATGGGATTCGGGGGTTACCTGCCGCTGTACCTTCGCAACGTCGGGTGGGAGCCGGCGCTGGCGGACAGCGCCATGACGGTATTCAGCGGTATCAGCATTTTCGGAGTGATACCCCTGGTGCTGTATTCCGATAAAATAGGTTCCAGAAAGATGGTGATGTTTTTTACCATCTTCATACTGGCTTTGAGCATAGGGCTCATTCCGCTGGTCGGCACGACCGGAGTCTGGGTGCTGCTTATTATGAGCGGACTGATACGTACCGGCGTGGCAGCTCTTGCCTATACATTCATCTTTGAGATAAAAGGGGTAGGAGGAACTTAC
>CAYVPT010000102.1:0-8234 GCA_964453865.1 uncultured Dehalococcoidaceae bacterium | reverse complement strand
GGATAAGCAGTTGATGACCCAAGGGCGACCAGGGTGGGAATAGATAACATACGTGGGGGGGTGGGGGGCTGGATTCCCGCCTGCGCGGGAATGACAGGAGAAACGTATTGCTTCGCTACACTCGCAATGACAGGTAAAGCAGGGCTATTTGCCCGATTCCAGGCGTGAAACCAACGTCATGGGCAGACCGGACCGCACCATTTTATCCTGGGTGGACTGGATATCATACTCGACGCGGTATAACCGCAGCATACGGCCTTCGCTCTCGTAAATAGCATAACTGGCACGCGGGTCGCCGTCGCGCGGCTGTCCCACCCCACCCGGATTGATAATCATCCTTTTCTCACCCAGCACCAGGCCGATGCCGGTCGATAGGGTAATCGACGTACATGTATTTCCCTCTTCCTTGAAAGCCAGCGGGGCATGAGTGTGACCCACCAGGCAATATTTCGACTTGAAAAAGGAAAAGTTCTTGGCGGCGATACCGGTGGAAATAACGTACTCCAGGGCCGGTTCCAATGGACTGCCGTGTACCAGGAGAAAATCGCCTTTTTGAACGGTGGCGGGCAGGTCTTCCAGATAGCGGACATCCACGGGATTCAGGCGAGCGGCCGTCCAGCGGCAGGCTTCGGCGGCGGTGGGGTTGAAATAAGAAAGCTCAAGTTTGCCGATAGCGCCGAGGTCGTGATTGCCGGAGATGCAGATAAAATTTAACTGACGCAACAGCTTGATGCACTCACCGGGGTCCGGCCCGTAGCCTATGATGTCACCCAGACACCAGTACTCGTCCACTCCACCCTTCGCCTCGATATCATCCATCACCGCCTCGAAGGCTGCCAGGTTAGCGTGAATATCCGCCAGAATCGCAATCCTCATATAGAACTAATATAACAAATTTGAGGGGATATGGAAAGGAAAATATCCCCTATGGCATTTTCAAGGGACATCAAAAACACCGAAATAACGGAGTATTGAACGCAAGCCGAAATAACCGAGATAGCTGAGAACCATGCTCTGGACGGTCTTGCCCGCAAATATCGCCAAGAAGAATTGCCAGAAATGAAAGCGCATCGCCCCCATACCGAGAATCATCGGGGTAAGGACGGGATTGGGATAAATAGACAGCAAGAAAACGGCAACATTCGCCCTCCGGCGGGCGTAATCCGGCATCCGTGATACCCTGCGGAAAAACCGGCCTATCCGCGAGCGGGGAGGCTCATCGGAGGGGGATGAGTTAAAGATATTTTTAAAGACCACATGCCCGCCGCGGCCTGTCCAGAAAATCAGGGCGTTGCCGACGGCGTTGCCGAATCCGGCCACAACCCCTACCAGCACCGGATTAAGAATACTCCCCAGGGTAAAGGTCAGAATCATGCTCGGAGTGGGAATAGGTATCGGCGAACCGGCAAAAATAGAGATGAAGAAAAGTCCCACATAACCCTGCTGCTCCAGCTCGGAGATATATTCCCAGTTCCAGATAAGAAACAAAGAGCCGACGACACTGATGGCAACCATCGCCACCATCAGGCCGATAGCAAGATATTTCCCCCTGCTGGCGTTCCCGGCAGTCATAACAGTACCACCATTATATGCTAAACGGTACGTAGATTAACAGTGACCACGAGTATTTTCTACGGCAAACTAACCAAATCCTCTTTCCACCGTTATATAAAGTGAAAGAAAAACGGCGGGAGGACGGAAAGATGAAAGACAAATCGCTGGGGATATGGCTGATAGTGCTCTTCGGGGTCTCCGGCCTGACGGCAATCTCACTGGGCTGGCTCCTGCCGTGGCTGGAATCGGAGAGAATCGTGGCAACCCTGGCCGGGCTGGGGGGGATAATGATAGCCGTTATACGCGCCCTCATGCTCCGGCAGTCTACCGATAACAAAGAAGTGCCGATAGAAATAGAAGCCGAAAACAAGGCCTGATTTACTCCCGACATTTAACAATAGAGGGGGCGGGCATTACCCGCCTTCTTTCCTTTTTAGTGAGCACGTTCATGTATATGTTATAATTTAGCCATGAAAGTCTCCGAACTGGGGGAGTTCGGGCTGATCGACCTCCTGAAACAAAAGATTGCCGATTCCGGAACAGACCGGCCAGCCACCGGCCAGCTTATTACCGGCATCGGCGATGATGCCGCCGCCTGGCAAGGCGATGCCTCGATACAGCTGGCGACAGTGGATACCATGATTCAGGACGTCCATTTCTCGCTGGAAACGATTACGTGGCGGGAACTGGGCTGGAAATCCCTAGCCATCAACCTCAGCGATATCGCCGCCATGGGCGGTGTGCCGCAGTACGCGCTGATAGCCCTGGCCCTGCCGGAAGATACGGAGGTAGAAGCCGTCACCAGGCTTTACGAAGGGATGATAGAGCCGGCCCGGCAGTTCAAGGTCGCCATAGTCGGCGGCAATGTGAGCCGGTCACCGATAATATCGATTACCGTTACTGTCTTCGGCAACTGCCCCAACGACAAGATACTGCGTCGTTCCGGCGCCCAGCCCGACGATATCATTGCCTTGACCGGGTATCCGGGCAGCGCCGCCGCCGGACTGGAGATGCTTGAAAGCAAGCTGGAGTTTGAGCCCGCGGTAACGAAATACCTCCGGGACGCTTTTCTCCACCCCCTGCCGCGCCTGGCCGAGGGACAGCTTCTGGTCAAACACGGCGTAACCACCGCCATCGACACCAGCGACGGATTAATGGCCGACCTTCGCCACATCTGCGAAGCCAGCCAGGTCAGCGCCCGGTTGGATACCGGCCGTCTGCCGATTCACGATACAGTGAAGAAACACTTCAGCAAGAAAGCATTAGAACTGGCGCTCTCCGGCGGGGAGGACTACGAACTGCTTTTCAACGCCAGCGCCGAAGTAATCGACCGGGTCAAGGCGGAAATATCATGTCCGGTTACCAGCATCGGGAAAATCACCTCTGGCAGACCGGGGAAAATCGACTTGTTCGATGCCGAAGGCAATCCTGTGGACATCGGTAAAACGGGATGGACGCACTTTTAATCAAAACATTATGGAGATAAAGTCATGGTAGCCATACCAAAAATAACGCTAAACTCCAATCTGGACGAAGGGTTCTGCTTCGGGTGCGGGTGTAATAATCCCATCGGACTGAAGCTGAGTTTTACCCGGGACGGGGATACTCTCCGCACCGAGTTTACACCGGATAAGAACCATCAGGGCTGGCCGGGACTGCTACACGGGGGTATCCTGGGCTGCCTGCTGGATGAGGTAATGAGCAACATCGCTTACGCCACGGGGCATACCTGCCTGACCGCCACCATCAATATCAGGCTCAAGCAGCCGGTCAAGGTGGATGTACCACTGGTCATTACCGCCCGGATAACACGACAGCGGAAAAAACTCATCGAGACGGAGGGGCGGGTATGCCTGAAAGACGGCACCGTCATCGCCGAGAGTACCGCCAAGCAGTTCATCGCCGAGAACGAGGCGGGTCAACCCGATAAAGTAAAGGAGAGCCGGAGCCATGTCTGAAGGTAAACTCGAAGCGGTACTCTGGGACATGGACGGCGTCATCGCCGACACCGCCGAATACCATTACAACGCCTGGCAGGGCGTCTTCGGGGAAAGGGGCGTCAGCTTCAGCCGGGAAGACTTCATGCGGCATTTCGGGCAGAGACATGATACCATCATCGAGTTCGCCCTGGGGGATAATCTGACGCCGGAAGAGTTCGACGCCATCACTAAGAAGAAACAGGCAACCTACCGCCGCCTGGTGGCGGAGAATATCATACCGCTGCCCGGGGCTATCGACCTGCTGAAGTCACTTAAAAAGCACGGGATAAAATCGGCCATAGCCTCCTCGGCAGTCCCGAAGAACATCGAGGTCATTATCCGTGGACTGGGTATCGAAAGCTATTTCCAGTCGATTGCCTGTGGCACCGAGGTCAAAGAGGGCAAGCCAAGTCCGCAGATTTTCCTGCTGGCGGCCAGGAAACTGGATGTCGAACCCGGTAATTGCGCGGTTATCGAGGATGCTATCGCCGGGGTAGCCGCCGCCAAAGGGGCCGGTATGAAGTGCGTGGCCGTGACCAACAGCCACCCCAAAGATAGCCTGAAAGACGCTGACCTCATCGTCGACAGCCTGGAATCAGTCAGCGTCGCCGGCCTGAAAAAGCTATTCGTTAAGTAATCTGTTCACAGGAGTTCAAAATGGAAAGGTCTCTGGTACTCATCAAGCCCGACGCTATGGAAAGGGGACTGGCCGGGGCTATTCTAGGGCGGCTGCAGGGGGAGGGATTACAACTTACCGCACTGAAGATGCTGCACATGGATAAAGCCCTGGCAGAACGGCACTACGCCGTCCATAAAGATAAACCCTTTTTCAAAGACCTGGTGGAATATATCACTTCTACCCCCATCGTGGCGGCGGTCTTCGAGGAGGAGGGAGCGGTGGAAAGAATCAGGAAGCTCATGGGCGCTACTGACCCCGCCAAAGCCTCTCCGGGCACGATACGGAAAGACTACGGGCTGGACGTCCAGCGGAATGCCACCCATGCCTCCGATTCCCCGGAGAACGGCGAAAAAGAGATAGCGTTATTCTTTGAGAAGAGTGAAATTTTCGGGTAGACAAGGCGACCCGCCGCTTACTGGATACTTATAACCGTCCGGCCTTCCTGCCAGAGTTCATCCAGCTTATAGAAATCGCGCTCGGCAGCGCCGAAAATGTGGACGATAACGTCGCCGTAATCCAGCAGGAGCCAGCCGGAATCCACCGTTCCTTCGTAGTGATGTGGAAGGACCTTCTCTTTTTTCAGGCTATGCTCGATTTCTTCGAGGATAGTGCGTACCTGGCGGTTACTATCACCGGCACAGATAACGAAATAGTCCGCAAAACTGCAAATACCGCGGACATCCAGTAAAACGATATTATTCGCCTGCTTATCGCTGGCTATTTCAACGGCGCGGCGGGCTACCTCGATTCCTTCCAGTCTTAAAATCTCCGAATCGGTATTTATTGAATTATACCACAGCCCGGTAGTACGGGCACTGCGGGTCGGGCCCCAGAAAATCCTCATTACCACGGGACCGGGCGTGTGCCAGGGCGATAGCCCGGCAGCCGCGGCAGACCGCCCAGTAATAACAGGAACCGCATTTGTCCCGGTACTCTTCACGATTGCGCAGCGACCACAGCACCGGCGATTCCGCCCATAACTCACGGAGAGACGTTTCCCGTATATTGCCGATGGACAGGTCCATACGACGACAGGGCATGATACTGCCATCAGCCGTAATAGTAATGCCGAAGACACCCGCGGCGCAGCCCCCCACCGGGAAATCGGACGCCGGGACAGCTTCTTTCAGGCCGCTTACGGTAAACAGGGGGTCGAGGGAGGTAAACGTTACTTTACTGATAGCCTGTCGTTCATGTACGTTACGATAGAATTCGGCCAGTTCTTGCGGCGTGAGCATCTGGTCACTGATTTCATTACCCCTCCCGCAGGCCACCAGACGTGAAAAGGTGACGGCTCCGATGCCCATGTCCCCGGCCAGCGCTACCAGACCGGCCACCTCCCCGATGTTGAGTCGGGACAGCGTTAGATTGATGCTGGTATTTATGCTGTTTGCCAGCAGGTTTTCAATACCCGAAAACGCCTTCCGGAAAGAGCCTTTGCCCCTGATGCTGTCGTGGACGACCTCCATCCCCTCGACACTTACCTGGACTTCTTTTACCTGTGCCTGTTTCAGTTTACGTGCGACATCGTCGGTAATAAGAGTACCGTTGCTCATTAATGCCGTCGCGTAACCTAGACTACCGACATATTCCAGAATATCAAAGAGGCGGTCATGCAGCAGCGGCTCGCCGCCGGTAAAATGAAAGCTGGGCGACATGTCCATATCATGGTCCGTCACCCAGCCTTTAAGTGTAGTGTCAACGCTATCTATCGCCCGAATAATCTCGGGAAAGGTCATGACCGATGCAGAAGTATTCTGATAACAATGACGACAACGCAAATTGCATTGCTCGGTTAAATGCCACTGCACAAAGAAATCGAAAACAGTCCCCTGCATCGACCGGATTTACTCACCTTACTGCCCCACGGGCAGTTTATTTATTCTTTCAGCTCTTTCAGGAAAGGCAACTCCGGGATATTGCCCGGCTCTTTTCCAGAGCTTCTTTGAGCTTCAGGAAGAATTTAGCCTCTTTCTCCTTCATGGCACATCACCTCCCTCACTCGGATAAACAGATTTTAGTACCCGATTACGGTTATGTCAAATAAAATAAGTAATGTCTTGGAAACCGATAATTTATTCTTATGGAGAACTATTCTGAAGCCGGTATTTTGGTCGGACTCGTCAGGCCTGTTATAATAATTATCAGTAGCTTGTTTCATACGTTTTCAAAAAGGGGAAATTTGATTTATGCCCACCAAGTCTTTGCTCAAAGCATTGACCGAGGCCGGTATCGGCTCACGGCGCCGCATGGCCGAAGCCGTCAAGCAGGGCAAGGTTAAAGTCAACGGTAAAACAGCCGAATCGTTCACCCAGCCGGTAAACGTTGCCAGCGACCGTATTTCATTTGACGGGAAGAAGGTCGAGTTAAAACCTGACGAGACAGTCTGCCTGATGCTCAATAAGCCGGCGGGTATAGTGACCACGGTGAGTGACGAGATGGGCCGCCGCACCGTCCTGGATATCCTTCCCGACCGCTATAAACGCCTGAGGCTTTACCCGGTGGGACGCCTGGATAAAGATACTACCGGACTGCTCCTGCTGACCAACGACGGCGACCTTACCTATCGCCTGACCCATCCGAAGTTCGAGCACGAGAAGGAGTACCTGGTCCAGATAAGGGGTCGGCTTAAACGGGAGGAATGGAACCAGCTGGAACGCGGCGTCCGCCTGGAGGACGGCATAACTCACCCGGCGTCGGTCAAAGAATCCATAACGCCGCCCTACAACTACAGTATTACCATCCACGAGGGAAGAAAACGGCAGGTACACCGCATGTTCGAAAGGCTGGGACACCCCGTCCTGGCTATGAAGCGGGAGCGTATGGGCGACCTGAAACTGGGCGACCTGAAAGAGGGAAAGGTACGGCGGCTGAACGATAAAGAAATCGAGGCTTTACTCAAAAGGTAATTAAGTCGAATAAACTGTCACCTTTTCAAACGAGACTCCTATCTGTTATACTGAATTAATCCCAGAGCTAGACTCTTGATTCAGGCGTGGTTGAAGATAACATAAAGGAAAAATCAGGAGAGCCTATGGACCTGAAAATGATGCTGGAAAACACCGCCGGGCGTTTGGCTGATAAAACGGCCATTATCATGAAAGACCGCCGGGTCTCTTTTACCCAGATAGAAGCTGACTCAAACCGGATTGCCAGCGCCCTGATAAAAATGGGGATTAAGAAAGGCGACCGCGTCGCTACCATGCAGGCGAGTAATCCGGAGTTCGTCAGTATATTCTTCGGAATACTCAAGGCCGGCGGTATCACCGTACCGCTCGACTCCCGCTACGTCGCCGATGAGCTTGTCAACATTTTCAACGACTGCCGTCCTAAAGTACTGGCGATAGAAAATCCACCCCTGGAATCGCTGCTAATGGCCCTGCCGAAGTTCGAATCAATCGAGCGTGTCATCGCCGTCAATACGGAATATGACGGGCAATTTATCAGCTATCAGGATATTATTGCCGATAGTCCGCCGGAATCCGTCGACGTACCGATAAACCCGGAAGATACCGCTATCATCTCTTACACCAGCGGCCCCACCCAGAACCCTCACGGAGTGATCCTTTCCCATCAAAGCCTATACACCGAGGCGATTAACTCCGCCGAAACACTCAAACAGACGGAAAAGGACGTGTTAATGCAGTTCGCCCTTCCCATGTACCACCAGTTCGGCCTGACCGCCGTAATGCTGGCCTCGATATACAAGGGAAATAAAGTTGTAGTGGTGCCGGGAACCGGGCGGTCAATCGATAGCTTTATGAAAGCCGTAGAGCGGGAAAAGGGAACCGTTTACATGGGCGTGCCGTACATATATTCCCTGATGATAAACGTCGCCCGGCGTGAAGGCATCAAGCATGACTTGAGCTCGCTGCGTTTGTGCATCAGCGGCGGCGCTCCTCTGGAGAATGCCGTCATCCGCCTGTTCCGGCAGTATTACGGCTTCAATATAATAGACGTCTACGGGCAGACCGAGACCGTCTGCCACATTACGATGATGCCCATGGATGGTTCGGGCAATG
>CAYVPT010000101.1:6199-8252 GCA_964453865.1 uncultured Dehalococcoidaceae bacterium | reverse complement strand
AGATCGTGGCCATGGTCAGGGAAAAACTGGCTATTATGGGTGGGCCTAGGAAGTTAAAATGAATGTTTTACTGGGTATGCAACGCGCCAGGCGATTGACAAGGAATGCTGTGATGACGGCGCTGGGGCAACAGTCTCTGAGTAATATCACCCGCCGATTAGGCGTAAAGCGGGAGCCATCATTCGCTAACCTTGTGTCAGACTACGATGTCATCGTAATGAAGCATTGTTTCCCCTCCAGCGATATCCTGGAAGACATCGGCCAAGCTGACCCGTCTTCTCCTAGAAAGAGCCTGGAGAACTACAAGGCGATATATCGCCAGCTCGGAGACTTGTTTGACCAAAATCCTAATACACTTTTCATCATCTGGACTCTGCCGCCAAGACACCGGCTCTTCGAGCCTTTAGAGGGGAGCCGGGATGAAAATGCCGCCCGGGCCACCGCATTTTCGATCTAGCTAAAAGGTGATTTTCTTAAAGAAGGTAGCGCCCGCCACAATATCTATATCTGGGATTTCCGGGGTTTGCTCATGGACCCGGATACCAACTTTCTCAAGTATGAATACGAGTCCAATCACTATGACCCGAATTCCCATCCGAATCAACTGGCCAATAATGAGGTCGGCCCCAGATTTGCCCAGTTTATCATCGATTCAATCTCAAATTTCACCGGGAGCGAAACGATACGAAAGGCAGCCAGGATAATATTCCTCTGTCACTCCACCGGCCGGAATGTTTACAAGTACACTGACCTCGGCATGAAAGCCTGGTTTGCCAAGTATAATGCCTCCCGGAAAACCAACCTCTCGATTCACAAACACTGGTACCCGTCGGACGGGAATATGCCGGTTCACTATTACCGCAGTTGGATTAAAATTACCGGAAGGCCTGAACAAATTCAAAGGTGAAGACACTCTATGATAAACGAAAAAAAGACCATAAATGCTTCCAGAACCAACAATCAACTAGTTCGGCGGGAATCTTCGCCGATGAAGTGGCTATTGCGTTTTATTTTAAAAATTTATGATGAAAGTGTATCTGCGATCGCGCTTGCCGGGTACAGCCCGACTACTATTGCAGATTATTTCCGCAAAAAAGGCGCGCAAATAGGAGAAGATTGCGAAATTCAAATTAACCACCTAGGGACTGAGCCATATCTGGTCAGTCTCGGCAATCATGTATTAATCTCAATGGGCGCAGTTCTTCATACTCATGATGGCGGTACCTGGATTTTCAGAGATAAAGACCCGGATGTTCGGGTCTACGGCACAATTATTATCGAGGACAACTGTATTATAGGAAGAAATGCCCATATACTTCCCAATGTACGCATCGGCAAAAATTCGATAGTCGGAGCAGGTTCCGTAGTCATCTCGGATGTGCCGCCGAACAGTATTGTTATGGGGGTGCCGGCTAGGCCAATTAGCTCGATGTCTAAATACGAGGAAAAATGTTTTGCCACATGGGCGGAGCAGCGGCCGACGGCTCAGGAAATGGGTAAGATTCGTGATTTGAAACATTTTAGAAAGAATAAAAAAGTATTCAAAAGACATCTCATGAATATATTATGGAACCAGAAAAAGACTGAAGCAACAAATGACGGGGAATAAATATACCGTAGATGATCTGGTCAGAGGTATTAAGGGGCTCGATATAAAGCGGGGAGATACTGTATTGGTCCGTGCTGCTTTGAGAGCCATAGGTGATATTGATCAAAATCAAAAGCGTTCAATTGCCTTCCTACAAGCGCTCTTAGACGTGGTAGGGGCGGAGGGAACTATTGTCGGACTTGCGCTCAATCACCCCTCGCTCTTCCCTAAAAAGAACGAGAATAGCATTATCACGGCTCAGACACCGCCAATGAACGGAGGCTTGGCGATAGAAATGGTGAACTGGCCTGGAGCCATGCGAAGCCAGCATCCGACAAATTCATTCGTAGCGATAGGCAGGTTGGCGGGTGAACTGATCATGGGGCATGACGAGACAGCTACCTGCTTTCACCCGATGAAAAAGATCATTGAGTATGATGGTAAGTTGATTCTAGTCGGCTGCGT
>CAYVPT010000101.1:0-6099 GCA_964453865.1 uncultured Dehalococcoidaceae bacterium | reverse complement strand
CAATTAACGCTCGAGATGCTTTCGAGATTGATACTCGTATCTTGAAGGAAAATCCGAAATATACGTTGTGCGATCGTCCTGATTGCTTCTGTTGCCGCGGGTCGCGCCTCTACAACAAATCAGATATGCCCAGATACTATATTTCGCAAGCTATACCGATATTGCGCTTTTTGTGGACTGAAGTAATATCTCGAGGTAAAAGCCGGCGGATTGATAAATAGATTGGGAAACAATGGGTTGTTCTATTCAGAGAACAGATGAAAATAGAAAAAAGAAGCTGAGATATCGATTGGTACAGAAGGTCAGATTTGAATGCATAAGATTATAAGGTTTGTAAATCGTCAGAGGGAACGGGACACATTTAGGACAAAATTTTAATAGAAACTTTGAGGTTTGCTATAGTTCCAGAAAAGTCACAGGTGCAGCATTATGCTCCGCAGCTCCTCATGCACAAACTTCATGATTTATTTTCGCTCCATACCTCTTTTCGATTTCTATGAAATATAGTATTAAGGTTATTAACACATATAAATTTAAGGCACGATCTTCATTCTCAATATATTTTCGCATAGACTTTTCATCTAAACAAGGCGACAGGATATTCAATTCTCTATAATGTTTGAAAAGCTCCTGTCTTATGCCTTTACAAATATCCTTATTGTTAACCTGACTTTTAAGACTAATTAATTTTAACATGAATTTACCTATGCGTTTTATAGGTTTAATATTTTGAAGTTTTGTTATTAATGAAAGCTTGTATAGACTCATTTTAGAATTCATTTTTACATTGTAGTGATTAATTGGAGCATGTAGCAAAATAGGGTTTATTGCCCTTAAAAATCCTATGAAAAAATCGTTATCTATGTATTTTAATGGTATGTGCTTCATTTCGAAATTAAATAAATCTTTTGAAAATAGTGGTTGAACTGTCCAAAAATGCAGTCTATGCCTTTCCTCGTCAACACCCGAGTTATGATAATACTCAAAATAAGCGTGTTTGACTTTACCTTCCAACGTTGTCTCTGGATATCTATTGAAATAGGCTGTTAAATCGTTATAAAAAGTTTCCTCATCTAGCTTTATTATTGAACACGCGGGATTTATTTTGATATGTCTCGCAAAATAACCATTTTTTACCATATCAGCCATCGTCTTTTCATATCTTGTGGTTTTATAAGGATGCCGAATAAATTCTCCCCCAAACCCCATAAACCGGACCGACATGTCCTTAAACTGCTTGATCAGTTCTAATGATTGCCGATAAGTTGCTGTTGCAGTCCATCCATTTACCGCGCAACCTGTCAAATATGTTATTCTACTCATATCAGAATAACTAAAAATATGAGAATTGGTAATTTTAGTTGTTTTTTTACTAAATAGTGCAGCAACCTTATCTACATATTTACTTTCATCTGTTAAAACTGGATGACGAACCTGTCCCCGCTCTTGGCCAGCATCACGCTTACGCGTCCAGTAGTCTGCATCTACATTCAATTTACACAGGCCTCCGAAGACAGCTCTTGTATCAAAACCTCCACTTAAATCAGCGATTATCTTGTAATTTTTCTCCCGTGTTTTATTTATCCTATAATCGATTGATTGTAAAAATAGGTCTTTACATCTTTCAATGCACTCATTCTTGGATAATGTTACTGGTGATTCTTCAAAATTGACATCAAACAATTTCTCCACATCGACTTTGAGCATGTCATCAGATTGTTCCAAATCAAACTTACATGATGGATTCACCATGTGCACATTCTTTATTAGAGTTCTATCGCTTAGTGGATATTCAAATACTAAAAATTCTACCATGGATACCTTATCGAATTGTATGGATGGGATGAATTTCAAAATGAATGACGGTTCACGCGAAAATATAAACATATCATCATCATGATACCAATATGAATGTAATCGTCCCCAGCGGTCGTTGAAAATGACCATTCTGTCAAGCAGCTTATAGTATATTAATACATTAAATTCTCCATCAGCACTATCAACGAATTCTTTTATTGCACTCTTGCCATTATTGTTTTCAATATAGGACTTTGATATGATTTTCAAGGATGTTGCTATCTCAGAATCACTTTTATTGTAGATTAGTCCTTCAATTAAGATAAGATAATCATCATCTTCAAAATATTGTTTAGGATAACCCTCATATCCTGAAAAAGATAAAATGAAATTATCATTTTCAATAAATTTCTGAATTTTGTAGTTACGCTCGTGTTTTAATTCGGCCAAGCTTTCTGAAACTAGAGCTTGGTCCAACTTTTTTTTGTATATGAGACTTAATCCTGGCATAGATACCCCCCCTCCTTCGTCACTAACCTTATAGTGGTTCAGGTCGGTTATAAAAATGTAACCGGAATGGCTGAATTCTCCTTTTGTTTTGATAACGTAGGTCGGTATATAGCTCAAATTGGGTGGTCAATTGACGTAAAAAGCATTCACTATGGAACCGGTTCCAGACAAAGGAGACTATACTGATTACAAGTGCAAATAGAAAAGGTGTAAGTAACCACCACTCGCCCACGACTATTCACCTTTCTTCCCGTCACGTTCCCTATCATTAATAATAAAACTGAAAGGTGAAAACCTAGTTATCGTTTGGTCTGAGTATGGTTAGAAATTAAGAAAGAATGTCCTGAAAATATCTCATTTCCCTGGTGATTTTAAACTGCCCCCAGTGGCGATACCACTTCTTAGGTCACCTAAATTCTTAAGGTTGGTTGCTCCGTGTGCGACTCTGGGTATCAGTACGTCTGAGTAATGGTATTTTATATCCGGTTAATCCCAGCTTTTCAATAATTTCCTGACATTCTTTTTCTACTGTTTCTTTAACTTTATTCTCTCTCGAGATGGCATCTTCTCGACTCATACGATTCAGGCTCACTAGCTTCGAATATATCACCCCATCAGAAGAAATCCCGCATCGTTGTAGCCAATTGTGATTTCCCAGGCAATGTACTAAACAGTCGAATCTACCCTCTCGTTCGCTGGGATGTTTCCATCCAATTTGTTCTTCTAAAAAGCTGGCTGTACTTAAAGGATCCCATCCTACGTAATCATAGATGTTGATAAATTTTGTTTCGTTACCTGGTGCCCCTTTATTGGGAAAAGTCTCATTATTAGTAATATGCATGTGCCTTCTTGGCCGAAAGCGATATTCTAAGGGTACTTTCATCTGCATTCTTTGGCGAATGCTAAGGTAGTAGTATTTCACAAAGCGTAATAATATTTTGAGGGCGGTTCTCTTTGGTATACGCCTGAGCGTTTTGTGTATACTGGTAACGTAAGTCCCGCGTAAACCTTCGCTACTGGTTCCCCCGCACAAGATGAATGGAACTTTATACTTCTTGGCAATATTTATCGCCGCTGTTTTTATATTAGTTCCGCAATTTCCGCAAAAACCATAAAAAAATCCTATGGACTCGGAGACATGGAGTGTTTCTCTTAGCATTTTTACCTGGGTTTTATAATCTGCTTTACTGACAATCAGGGGCACGTTTAATCTGGCACAAGCACCCTTCGTATTTTCCATAGCCAAATCTGCCTGAACACCAGAGTCATAATTTACGGCAATGGCTCTTAAATTAAGTATTTTAACGGCATAATACAGGATATATGTGCTGTCCTTGCCCCCGCTGATCGGTATTACACAATCATAGGTTTTCCCTTTTTTAGAATATAATATTTCTTTAAGTTTGGCTTCACCTAACAGGGAACCGGGTTGCCTGTTCAAACAAAAATTGCAGACTCCTTCTGCATTAAATGAGATATTAGGAAAAGTTTCCGGAAGAATACATTTTGAACATGTTTTTATTTCTTTCATATGCTTGTCCTAATGGATAATTTTCACCCTTTCTGAGAGGCTTCCTATTTTCATTATACCTTTATTGTCAACATAATTTTATCACTACAATAACAGGTTAAGTTATTTTCCGTTGCTGGTGGAAGTCTATCCACGGGTAGCCTTAATACCATCGACTATAGTGCTATTCTCGGTATGCAAACTCTTCTATCACTGATGTAATCGTGTTCAGAATATCTAATTTATAACTATCGATACTCTCGATATTCCTTAGTTCAGCTATAGATAAGTAATTACTAATATAGCTGCATCTTTTTGTCTGTTTTTCGAGGTCTATAATCCGGTCCTTGGCTATAGGATTGGTAATGTCCCGTTTCTTCAAGGCGTTTCTGAATATACCTTTTAATCTCAAAGGTAATCTTGAATATATAGACGTAAAAAGAAATAATTTGAAATCGGATGTGATTGGGAACCGCCAGTTAGCTTTAGGGATTAAACTTGCCTCGGGTGAAAGCTTTATCATAAACCGTTGGTAAAGCTTATACCTTCTTTTTAAACTTTCAGGACAGTTCATGGCGTAAATAAAAAAAGGTAGAGAATAAAAAGGTGCGATAGACCAGAAATAGCATCTGTTCTTATCTTCGCCTTCAAACATCCATTTAAAGCCTCTTTCAAAAAGAAGGAAATGTACATACTTATTCTGCCATTGCTTTTCCGGGTAAGCCATAACGACATTTTTTATTTCAGATGTAATTTGATTTTTCCCCAGATTCGAAAGAGAAGAAGCTTCATCTAAGGAGAATATCTGATTATTCTTGATGATGAAGTCTAATAATTTATCGACATTTGAGATACTCCTATTGGGGCTGAGGTCCGGAAGTGTCTTATCGCCGCCGTCGCCGGTGAAATAGATTACCCTATTTCCGTAAAATTCTTTTATTGCCCTGAAAAACTTAAGGATATAGCTCATGCCAAGAAAAATCATGCCGTTTTTGGTTTTAAGTAACTCTGTAGATTCTTTCTCTGTGGGCATATCCAGGTGAAATAGTCTCCAAGGTAAATGGAGTGAATTTGATAATTGCTCGGCAATTTTTACATCATCGATTTTTCTATTTTCTGCATCTAGGTAGGTCGCACCTGAGAATGGTATACCAAGAACATGAAAGGCTAACGCAACTGACCTGGAATCCAGACCACCACTTAAGGCGATAATGTTCTTGTCAATAGAATTAGTGCGATTCTTGACGGCCTCAAGGAATAGAGCATAAAGATTATCTGTATTATCTTTGAGCGATAAGGTTTTGTACTTCTTTTCATCAAAGTTGAAAGTATAAAGGCTGTCAAACTCTATTCTTGGTTGCTTTGTAACAATTCTTAAGACAGCAGCCGGCGGCAAACGGTGGACGTTTTCGAACAACGTTCGATTAGCTAACGGGTAGCCAAACAGCAGGCATTGAGCTATTCCCATACGGTCAAAGCGATTATGGTCTAACAGGTTTATGATAAATCGTACCTCCCGCGAGACAATCAAGCCGTGAGGTGCTTCATAATAGTACGTTGGCAAACGTCCTAATGCGTCATTAAAAACGACACTCTCTCCGGAGTGTTTTTCCATTATTGTTATCACAAAATCTCCGTCTGTACCTAGAAGCCAATTTAATAGTTCCTTTTTATAATTGTTTGCTTTGTGGAACATACTATCGGCCAAATTCTGTAGTTCTCGGTCTAAAAGAGATTGGTTTTTATTATATACTTTACCCTCAACAACGATAAAATACTCATTATTATCAAGTATATAAAAAGGGTATTCATCGTATCCGGATATTCCTAGAAAATATGATTTGTCATAATATAAAACTTTAGACTTATATAATTCAGAATGAACTAACGACCGCAAAGAATGCGTCAATTGCGCTTCTTTTTGTTTCAAGTTCTCAGTAAAATTGCAGATGAAACTTAATCCTGGCATATTTCTCCTAAGTTAAAATTGGTGACCATATTAAGCTTATTTTACACTATGGCGAAGTCGTTTTATCATGCAACGCGTACGTATATGATATAATATAACATAACTGGGTTATAGACAGGTAAAAAGCCGGTTATAGGCAAGTAAAAATTGAAAGCTATTATTATCTTCGTCCTGATTATCCTCCTGGCAATGCTCTCCTCCTCCGGATTGCACGTTAGTCGCACGAATGGCGTAGTCGTAAAAACCAATCCCAGTCTCTACTACACGCAGGCGGAGCTGGCGGTATTAAAGACTCTCAAGACGGCGCCCAGCC
>CAYVPT010000100.1:0-8260 GCA_964453865.1 uncultured Dehalococcoidaceae bacterium | reverse complement strand
TCACGCCGGGTCGTCTGTAGATTCCTGACATCGGTCAGGTCCTGGAAAAGAATCAGGACGCCCTCCGGCTTCTGGCTATTAATGGAAATGGCAATGGCTCTGATGTATCTTTTCGATGTACCGGACTCATACCGGATATCCCCCATCTTTCCTGTCTCCAGGTTCGACTTTACCAGTTCATCTATCTCATGGTCGCGTACCAGCTCTATCAACGTTTTGCCGACCGCATTCTTAATTGAAAACAGTTTCTCGGCGGCTTGATTACACAGGGTAATCCGGCTATCGACATCGGTTACGATAACGCCGTCGGCCATATTATCAAGGATACCGGCCAGTCTGGTTCTATCTGCTGAAATTTCATCCACCAGTTCTTTCAGCTTCAGTGACATTTCATTGAAGGCATGGGTCAGTTCGCCGACTTCATCCCGGGACTCTATGCTAATCTTCCGTCCCAGTTCTCCGGAGGCAATTTCCCGGGAAGCTATCGTAAGCCTGCGTATCGGCCGGGTGGTTATACGAGCGATAATCCAAGCAGCCAGAATGACGACCAGGGCGGCAATAGCCATGGCGGTAGCGATGATAACCGTTACCCTTTGCGTCAGGCTTTCAACCTCCGTTAAAGGAAGAGAAACACGGGCTATTCCCAGGACTTCACCCTGATACGTGACAGGCACCGCCACGTACATCATCCTGACGCCGAGGGTAGTGCTGTAGCGTCGGCTCTCTCCGGAACCGGCGCTCAGGGCCTCTTTTATTTCGGGGCGGTTGGCATGGTTTTCCATGTTGGCCGGGTCTTCCAGGGAATCGCCCAGCACGGTACCGTCCGGAGCAACGATGGTAATCCGTGTCTCTATATCCCCGTCGAGTGATTTAGCCAGAGAATCCAGAGTGGCTTGTTGTTCTTGACCGAGAAAACCGGGCAGACTGGCCTTGGCCATAATCAAGGCTTCATTCTTTAATTGGGAACGCAGGGCATCCAGCTGATAGTCCCGGGTGGAGTTAGCCAGGTATACGCCGAGAATGCCCATGCTTACCAGAACGAGTATGATAAACGGAATGGTGATACGCCATTGAATACCGCGAAACATGCTTAACCTTCCAGTTTATAACCCGCCCCCCGGACGGTCAGGATAAGTTTCGGATTCTTGGGGTCGGTCTCTATTTTTTGTCGGAGCCATCTTATGTGGACGTCTACCGTACGGGTATTGCCGGCGTAGTCATAGCCCCACACCTTTTCCAGAAGCTGTTCGCGACTGAACACGAAGCCCCGGTTCCTGGCAAGAAACGATAACAAATCATATTCTTTCGGGGTAAGATCAAATGATGAACTCTGATAGAAGACCTGATGGCGGCTAATATCGATTTCGAGGTCGCCGATTTTTATCGATTCCGGTTCAACCTCCGGCTGTTGACGGCTTATACCGACGCGACGCATTATTGCATGGACACGGGCCAGCAGCTCCCGCATACTGAAAGGCTTGGTCATGTAGTCGTCCGCCCCGATTTCAAGTCCGACTATTTTATCAACCTCATTGGTCCTGGCGGTAAGCATCAAAATGGGGACAGTCATTTCTTTTCGCAATATACGGCACACTTCAAAGCCGCTCAGTTTCGGGAGCATTAGGTCCAGAATAATAAGCTCAGGCTTTTCACTGCGGGCTATTTCCAGAGCCTGAGCACCATCGGCAGCCGTGATAACGCTATAGCCGTCCTTGACAAGATTATATTTGAGAGTAGCCAGCAGATTAGGGTCATCCTCGACAATTAAAATTTTACTGTCAGCCATGACACCCCTCAGTGGTAGTATAGAGCTAAAGGGACGGATTATCAAAGTCAATAGAAGAGCCCCCGGATTTCCTTTCCGGGGGCTCGTTTATCTTTTCGACAGATATGTGGGGGAGTCGGACTTATTAATTACCCAGTAAATAGAGGATGCGGGAGTTAATCATAATCACCCGCCTCATCGGGAAGCCCGCACGTTCCGTCCTCGCATTCAGCGCCAGCCGGATGCGCGCGCCATTTGTCGACGGACGCGCTGCCCCAGTAGCCGTAATCGGTAGCTTTCCATAAGGGACTTGTCTCTCCGCCTATGACGATGATATTGATATTATCCGGATTATGATAGGGGGCTATCAGTTCGTCATCCGGGACCTTTTTCCAAGAAGCGTAAGGCTCCACTCCCTTGTATGCCTCGGAAGCCACCAGCATATCTATGTGGTCTGTTTTCCAGTATACACCCGCCGGCATCTTGACGCCCTGCGATATTGCCCGGCAGAAGTCCTGCTTGGTAGCGTAGCCTTCGTTCTCCTTTAAATTCCTGGCTACCAGCGGGTCCATTATTATTGTAGCGGAGGAATTCATCGGGGGCATTGTCGCCAGCTGGATATTCAGTTCTTCAATTAACGACCGCTTGGATGCCGCTCCATAGCTGTTCAGAAAAGCCCAGCCGCGGAAGATACTGACCACGCTCTCGTCAGCCTTGAAACCTTTACCGACGTGGAAAGGCTCCCAGACGCTCCTCTCCTCATTCTCGCCGGCGCACATGTTATTGTAGGTGTGGTTATTTCCCTGGGAACTCCACAGGGTATTTCTGGGTTTAGCAAAACCATGGCAGATACTCATCAATGTCCAGGCTCTGCCGATTACCGAGTTGGCCATGTTAACCGCGCTGAACGCGCCGATACCGCAGTTCATACCTATCTCGTTGCGGATGGGTCCGTTCACCAGAAGCATCGCCTCAAAGGGCGTTGTCGAGGGCATCAGCGACGATTGCCTGGTGGCGGCGGTAGCCAGTATCACCGGGAAATATTCCGGCCTGGCCCCGGCCATCACCGCAATAACCGCAATGTGTTCAACCGTGTACTTGATGATCTCCTGGGTAGCGAACGAGAATGATTCGGCGGCTATCTCATCCGGAGATGCGTTAGTACCCGCAAGCATTTTCTGCACGCGCTCCTCGGTCGGCAGGATGATGGGCAGTCCGTCCGTCCAGCCCTTTTCATAGAACAGGCGCTGGAAATTGTCCTCGGTATCCGGTCCCAGGAGTGACGGGGGAGCGGCGACCTGTGCCGGCGCGGAAGGCTTACTCTGCGATTTCTTTTTACCTGCCGTCTTCGTCAATAATTCGATTATTTCATCGATAACGGGTTTACCGGTATCCGGGTCGTTACCCACGATATATTTATCGAGGGCTTCGGGAGACAGACTTATCACCGGGTGCGGCGTATAGATGAAAGGCAAGGTAGCCGCCATCGGGTTTCCCTGTATCACACTTTCAAACTCGTACGTCGATACGGGAACAGCGGGAACCCCGTAGTTATTTTCAAGCTTATTATATCCGCCAGCGACCGCTGACACACAGCCCGGTCAGCCGGCTACCCCGACGACGGCGGCATCGCCTTTGTCTTTAATTTCCTCCCAGAGGGTATTGTTATCATCCATGAACACGTTACCCGGTTTACGCTTGCGTATCGTTTTGACCGAGGGCATGTTATCGGTAAACCACTTCTGCAGCTGCAGCATGAAGTTGTAGCTTCCGCCGAAGCCGGTATCCACCAGATACACCGTCTTGTCTTCCAGGGTGTCCAGCCGTTTAGCCTTAAAAGGTGAAGCCGGGGCAGGCATACCCATGCCAGGCGGCGGTCCGCCCCTGCCCGACGGCGCGGCACCCATCGGCGGAAATCCACCGGCCCCCTTCTGTACTCCAATTTCAGGACTCATTACCGAAAAGCGTACTTCAATTGCCATTACCTTCCTCCGTTTGATTATCCAAGGTTTGGCGGTATCCTAACTACTAGGGACCCTGACGTTCTTTGATCCAGGTTAAATCCTCTCTGGCTTTTCCCCATCCGGCTTCGGCGGCACCCTCGAAAGGATTCTTGCCACCCATGTGTTGCCTCATCTCTTCCATGCGTTTCTTCATCATCTCTTCCTGTCTGGCCATACCTTCGGGAGTGGCGTAGTTGACAATCCGCTCTACATGCTGCCTCAGCATATTTTCCGGGTCCGGGGCCGGTATAATGTAGAACTGCTCGTTTTCAATCCCCTCCTTCAGTATCTGCGCCAGCTCGATAGGGTCCATTCCCTGGGCATTAGCTTTATGCTCAAACTCGATGGTCCTTTTATCCACACGATAGCCGGTGTTGGCCAGGTGCTTGGGACGCGTGTACGTTGCTTCGGCGATATTTGAGGCGATACCGCCCGGGCACAGGCAGGACACGCCGATGCCATAGGCCTTGAGCGGCTGGTGATAACACTCCATGAGATTATTGACCGCGGCCTTGGAAACCGAATAAGGAGTACATGTGGATGCCGCGCCAAAACCGGCCATTGAGGAAGTCGTGACGATATAGCCGCCCTTGCCGGCTTTTATCATGCGCGGCACGAATATTACCATGCCGTTGATAACCCCGAAAAGGTTGACACCTATAACCCAGTCAAAATCTTCAAACGTCGAGGCTTCCGGCGGGCCGAAGGTATTTACTCCGGCATTATTAAAAAGCATCTGGGGTGGACTCCCGAAAACCTCTTCCACTTCGTCGGCCGCCGCCTCATATGCCTTGCGGTCGGTAATATCCAGTTTTATAGCGTGAACTTCCGCCTTTTTCTCCCGGAAATAAGCCATGGCCTCATCAATATGGTCCTGGCGTATATCCGCGATAACCACCTTGCAGCCGGCTTCTGAAAACAACTTGGCCTGACCGAATCCGGCACCTGAAGCACCTCCGGTGATGAACAGGATTTTTCCCTTAAAATCTTTCACTCATTCCTCCGTTCGACCATTCAAGGTTTAGCTGTATCTTTAGCTACTAGGGCCCCCTGCGTTCTTTGACCCATGCCAAGTCCTCCCTGGCTCTCCCCCAGCCGGCTTCGGCGGCACCTTCAAGCCCGGGCATGGGGTGTTTTCTCATTTCTTCCATGCGTTTCTTCATCAGTTCTTCCTGTCTTTTCATGCCCTCGGGAGTGGCATAATTGACTATCCGTTCTACAATGCCCCGCAACATCTTCTCCGGGTTCGGGACCGGGATGATGTAGAGCTGCTCGTTTTCAATCCCTTTCTTCAGTATCTGTGCCAGCTCGACAGGGTCTATGCCAAAGGAATAATGGTGACGCATAAACTCGATTGTCTTTTCATTAGTATTATACCCCGTATTTTCCAGATGCTTCGGCCGGGTATATGATGACTCGCCGATATTCGAATTTATACCTCCAGGGCACAGGCAGGATACGCCGATGCTATAGGGCTTGAGCGCCTGGTAATAGCTCTCCATGAGATTAATAACCGCGGCTTTGGCGGCTGAGTACGGGGCCGTCGTCGCCCCTCCCATGAATCCTCCCATCGAGGAGGTCGTGGCGATATAACCGCCCTTACCGGCCTGTATCATGCGCGGCACGAAGGTCACCATGCCATTGACGACGCCGCCCAGACATACGCCTATAACCCAGTCATAATCTTCAAACGTCGAGGCTTCCGCCGGACCAAAGGCATTGACACCGGCCGTATTAAAGAGCATCTGCGGGGGACTACCGTATACCTCTTCAACCTCATCGGCGGCAGCCGCGTAAGCTTTCCTATCCGTAATATCCAATTTTATAGCGTGAACTTCCGCCTTTTTCTCCCGGAAATATTCCTTTGCTTCGTCCAGGTGGTCCTGACGAATATCGGCAATGACAATCTTGCAGCCGGCTTCCGAAAACACCTTGGCCTGGCCGAAGCCGGCACCAGAAGCGCCTCCGGTGATGAAAAGGATTTTTCCCTTAAAATCTTTCATAATTTCTTCCGTTATATTGTTATATATCGTAATATATATGGTAGAATAACACAAATAATAATACTACTATATTTAGTTTAATTAATCCTTATAGATAATTCGAGTTGTAGATTGAATTTATATAAGGTACTATGAATCATTACAGTAGAACAAGGATAATTCTCAGCACATATTTATTAAAAAACGAGTGTACCAATCGTTTACTAAACCCTTTATCCTGTAAAAATTTTATCCCGCAGTAAAAACAGTTAGGAGAGAAGAATGGCAGGAAATAGTTCGAAAATCACAGCACTCGACCCCATAGGCCAGCCCAGCGGCATCTTCGGACGGCGGCTGAACGTTGATTCACCAATGTTCGCTATTCACGACCCCGTACACCAGCCGAGAGATACGGCTGAAGCCCTGGGGGCACGCAAAATGGCACCGCGACTCGATAGCCTGGAAGGCAAGACCGTCTTCCTCGTCAATACAGGATTTCACGGCAGTAAGGAATTCATGGAAGAGGTCCAGGATTGGTTTACGCGCAACAAGCCCTCGGTAAAGACCGAGTTACGTCATATGAAGGCCGGCATATTCACCGACGATCCCGAGCTGTGGGCTGAAATCAAGAAAAACGGTGACGCCGTTGTCTTCGGTGTAGGCGGCTGAGACGGCTGTTCGGCGAGTATCGCTGAATTTTCCCGTACGATGGAGGACGAATACGGCGTGCCTTCAGCCCCCATCATCACCGCCCGTTTTGCGGACTATGTGCAGCGCGACGGCCGCAGTCACGGTATGAACCTGCGCTGGAGCTTCCCGCCCTACCCCGTCGGCTGGGTCTCCCGCGAAACATTGCACGGTTACGTGGAAGGCAACGATCCGATTTCCGGCGCGCCCCTCATGGACGAAGTTATCTTCGCCCTTACCGAGCCGCTGACGGATGCCGAGAAGAAGTACAAGGCGGTAAAGAGGCCGGAGCGGCCGCGCCTGCTGGAACCGGATACCGAGGTCAATTTACACCGTCTCTTCCTGGAAAACGGCTGGACGGACGGTCTGCCCATCATCCTGCCGACCGAGGAACGCGTGGCGGAAATGCTCACCGGCACCGACCGCGACCCCCAGGAAATCGTCGGTATGATGTCGGTAACCACCCACGAAGAGAGGCTTAAGTACACGGTGGAGAGAGTTGCGGTTAACGCCGTCATGGCCGGTGCCAGGCCGGAGCACTTTCCAGTGATACTGGCTTTAGGCGCCTCGGGGAGGCCGTCCCTGCCCAGCTCGACGACTTCTTTCGCCAGTATGATGGTAGTAAACGGACCCATCCGCAACGAAATCGGCATGAACTCCGGCCTCGGTGCCCTCAGCCCGATAAATTACGCTAACTCCGTCATCGGCCGGGCATGGACGCTGATGAGCATCAACCTCGGCGATATGCGTCCCGGCGCCACGTTCACGGCCAGTACCGGAACCACTATTAACTACAACAATATGTGCTGCGCGGAAAACGAGGAAAACAGCGTCTGGGAGCCCTTCCACGTGCGTAAGGGTTTCAAACGCGATGAAAGCACCGTCAGTCTTTTCCGTGGCTGGACCGTCATCGGCTTTAACACCGGACCGGCCCAGCGGATGCTGGAGGTCGTAAAAGGGATCAGCGGCCCCTTCGGCGGTTCGTTTACATTCGTCATCGACCCGCTGGTAGCCAAGGGCCTTAGGGATGAAGGCTACGACGATCCCATGAAATTCAGCCAGTGGCTCGTGGACGAATTAAATCCCCGTTTTAAGCGACCCGAGGCGAATAACTTGATCGTCGTCGGCGGTGAAATGAATCCTATGTGGGTCGTTACCGACTTTAATCACTTCCAGACGGTAGCCATCGATCCGTGGATTCCCAAGGCCGGCGTCAAGAAAGACGCCAGGCCCCTGCGCATGCCGGAGGCGGTGATGTGCAAAGACGGCTCCTGCGGTATCTCGCATTAGGTTTAAAATAAAAGGAAGAAAGAATGAAAGATTTTAAAGGCAAAACAGCTTTTATCACCGGCGGCGCCAGCGGTATCGGACTGGGGATTGCCAAGGCCTGTGCCAAATACGGCATGAACGTGGTCATCGTCGATATGCGTCAGGACGCCCTGGATGAAGCAATGGCCTATTTCAAAGAGAAGAAATTACCCGCCCACCCGATTAACCTGAATATCACCGACCGTGAGGCCTATGTCAAAGCCGCCGACGAGGCGGAAAAAGTCTACGGGAAGATACACGTGCTGGTCAATAACGCCGGCGTGGGTTCCGGCGGCGGCCCGACCGAGAAACTGACCTACAAAGACTGGGACTACAGCATGGGCGTCAACGTGGGCGGCGTTATCAACGGCATCGTGACTATTTTACCCCGCATCCTTAAACACGGCGAGGGCGGGCATATCGTGTCTACGTCTTCGACGTGCGGCCTGATGGGCTCGGCCAACTTCACTATCTACTGCACGACCAAGTTCGCTGTAACCGGCATGATGGAATGT
>CAYVPT010000099.1:0-8264 GCA_964453865.1 uncultured Dehalococcoidaceae bacterium | reverse complement strand
CCCACCCAAGCCGCCCTCGCGGCATCTGAGGATTATCCCGTCAGTTTTACCCCGCCACCCTATTCATCTACTATAGACACTTTATTCAGCCAGGCAAAGCCCATCGGGTTCAGTCCGTAGCCCTTCACGTGAGGTTTTACCAGTATATAGTTCATCCCGAACCATAACGGCAGGCAGGCGGCATCGTCGACCAGCATCTGTTCCGCCTGCCGGTACAGTTCCAGGCTCTTTTCGCTGTCTCCCTCCACCGCCGCCATATCCAGTACGGCATCCACGGCGGGATTGGAATATCCGGCAAAGTTATTCTCGGCGCCGGTACGGAACAGTACGTCCAGGAAGTTCTGCGGGTGGGGATAATCGGCCACCCAGCCCATATCGAACATATTATCCTTCTCTTCCTTGAGAGTATAGAAGAACCAGTCCGGCTCCAGCTGGCGTACCGTAATCTCCACCCCCAGATTATCGCGCCACTGGGTGATAGCCGCCTCCAGCGTTGGAGATATCAGCCCACCGTAGCCGGAAGTCGTCAGTGTAATGGGCGGCAGGTTGGACACGTCGCCGTACCTCGATTGCCTGATAAGCTCCCTCGCCCTGTCCACATCGTAATATGCCCCGACCAGGTATTCATTATAGCCGGGGATACCCGGCGGCAGAATGCCATCGGCGCGCTGCACCAGGTTCCGGAATGTCAGCGATATTATCCTGTCCTTATCCAGCGCGTGAGTAAAAGCCCGGCGTACATTCACATCATCAAAAGGTGGCTTGGTAGTGTTGAAGCCGATCCAGCTGAAACTCAACTGGGGCGTTATCTGCAGGTCTTTCAAGAAAGGCCCGGCTTCATCGGTAACCTTATCGATATAGATAACCGAGACACCGGCAACATCTATCTCACCGGTCTCATACATGTTCATCGGCACGCCGCCCCACAACAGGTATTCGGCACGTTCAATCCTGGCCATCTCACCGTAATACTTTTCGTTCCTCTCCAGGACAAGTAGCTCATTTTCGCGCCACTCTTTGAGTTTAAAAGGTCCGGTGCCGTTCGGTCGCCGCCACCATTCTCCGCCTTCCGCCACGTTGTCTTTATCCACGACAAACGCCGTGGGATAAGTAAGCTTGTAAAGGAAATACGACTTGGGAGTATCTATGGTTACCTGGAATTCATAGTCATTGACGACTTTGATACCGCTGATTTCTTTCGCCCTGCCCTGTATGACATCCATTACGCCGATGATATCACCGAGGTACGTTCCAGCGACTCGAGAACCGGTGGCCGGGTCGCAGGCACGCTCCCACGAATACTTAAAGTCGCCGGCAGTTACTTTGCGTCCGTCCTGAAACCGGACATCCTCACGCAAGTAGAAGGTATAAGTGCGGAGGTCCCGGCTGATTTCCCAGCGTTCGGCAATATCCGGCACGGTATTTAACTCGTCATTGAGGCGCAGCAACCCACCGAATATCTGGGCGATATATTCGTGGGAAGTCATCTCTGCCGAGACGGCCGGATCAAGAGTATACGGGTCTATACCGTACTGCTTGAGAACCCCGCTTCCGGTAACTTCGGGGACTGTAGTAGTAGTATTTTCCGGCTTGCAACCAGCTAGAGGTAACCCGCACAGAAAAACAATTAAAATAAGTAGAGATGATAGTTTTTTCATGTTCCAGCCATAAGATTATTCTACTAAAACAATATACCACAAACCCCCTCTCCGCGCACGATAATTAAGTGAAATTGATTGTCAAACCAGACATGAATGGAAGCATATGTTTGACATTTGTCCAATTATGTGCTATTTATATGACTATAGGTGCCATTACAAGGAGGGGGAGATGTTACCCAGTGAAATGATTATTTTAATGGCTATTGGCGTAAATAAGAAAACAGGCAAGAGTTTACTCTCCCGACCGATGGACGTAACCGGTGAGTATATCGGTTACCTCTTTGACTCTCTGGTCAATCGCGGCTACCTGAAACAAAGCGGCGTACATGCCTACCAGCTTACCCCGACCGGCCATGAGGCCATTTCAGGCTTTATTAAAAAGAACAAAACCAAGTCAAGGGACGTGATTCGGAGATTGCGACTGCTGGGTATTAATATAAGCCTGGAGCAGGAACGAAAAATATACGAAATGTGGACAGGAGGGGTTCAGGTCAAATAGAAATTCTGTGAATTCATACCCGGCTTGTGGTCGGTATTAAACAGTACACAGGGAAAAGGTTCCTGTGTGGCCTCCTTTATTATAGTGAGCCATGCATTCTACTCGGGGGATGCATGGCTCACGATTTTGGTAAACCATGATATTACCGTCCGCATTTGAAATAGAAGGAATCATCACCGTATAATCAATAACAAAGAAATACCTGATAAGGAGAATGAATATGATTCCCGAGAAGTATGCCAAATATTATAAGAGTAAACCCGTTATGGATTTCACCAAGCTGTATCCTGAGCTGACCTCCCCCTCATACCACATTCACGGCAGAGAGTGGAACTCCGGCTACAGGATGGACTGGTTCTGCGTCACCGAGCCTTTCCTGATGATAAACGAACCCCATACTCATGATTTCGACCAGTTTCTGGCTTTCCAGAACGCCGACGCTACCAGGGTAAACGAATTCGATGCCGAAGTCTGGCTTTACCTGGGCCCCGAGGGTGAACAGGAAAAGCTGGTTATTACCGAGACCTGTTTCGTGCATGTCCCAGCGGGCATGGTCCATACCCCTCTGGAGTTCAGGATAATCCGTAAACCCATTGTCTTTATGGATATCGCCCTGACCACCGAGTACGTACGCAAGCCGGAAGACCAATCCAAACCGATTACGAGAGAAGGGCAACACCAGTAACCGGGGATTATTTTGGCAGGATTCCACGGCGGGAAGAGCGTTTTAAAACAGCCCCTCTCTTTTCAGGCTGGCGTGGCTCTTTCCGCCGATGATAATATGGTCAAGGACTTCGATACCTACGATTTCGCCGGCTTCGACCAGCCTCTTGGTCAGTTGAACATCGTCCTCCGAAGCCCCGGTATCACCGGAGGGGTGATTATGGACGAAGACGACCGCGGCGGCGCTGGCGGATATCGCTTCTTTGAATACCTCCCTGGGGTGAACGACGCTGCTGTCCAGGCTGCCTACTGATATCTCGGCTATCTTTATCAGCTGATTCCTGGTATCGAGCAACACCGCCAGGAAATATTCTTTCTTCTTATCTTTCAGCCTGCCCGATACCAGACCGGCGACGTCATCGGGAGTCTTGATTATTGTCTTCCGCGTTGATTCCGAGTATCCCTCCACGCGGCTGGCAAGTTCTATAGCCGCCTTGATCTGGGCGGCTTTGGCCAGGCCGATACCGCGTACCGTAGAGAGTTCTTCCAGAGAAGCCCCGGCTACCCCCTTGAGACCCCCGAACCGGCTTAATAACCTCTGGGCGGTTACCATCACCGATTCCCCGGCAATACCTCTTCCTAAAATAAGCGCCAGCACTTCCTGAGCAGATAAGGCTTCCACTCCCAGCCTCTGCAACCTTTCCCGCGGTCTATCGGATACGGGTAGGTCATGGATGGTCATGGAGGTATATTTGATATCCGGCGGCTTTTTCATATCAGCCCAGTCTAGCACCTGATGCGTGAAAATAGCAAGGATACCGATATGTGATTATTTAGTTCTTTAGGTGACACCTTGGTAAAAACTTTCATTGAATTTGATGGTGTGTTATTTACAGATTCAGGGTCTACCAGATTTAAAAACAACATGAATTTGAATATTATCAGAAATAATAAACTGGACTCAAGAGTTACTCGAAGGAACAGCACAAGGAGAAAAATGCTCTGCGTAATCCGGTCCAAAGCCTGTAAAAGGTGCGGGGGAGACCTCTCCCTGGAGTGCGATATTTACGGGGTATACATCCAGTGTATCCAGTGTGGCGCCACCTGGAGCAAGCAGGACCTGGCGTCTAAAGCTCAAGAAATCAATAACAGTCTCAAAACGAGAAAAGCCAGACCGGCCGCGACCGTCGGCAGAGAAAAATAACCTGCGTCCTCTTCCTCAATTAGCCTTTACACCTTCAAGAGAAGCCTTCCATTGAGTGTTCAACCCGTCCATATCAAAGCCGTATACTTTAACTAAAGCCTCATCGTAACCGCTGCCCCGGTGAAAGGCATTAAGCAATTCCAGCATCTTTTCCCGGCCGAATTCGTTGACGAGATAGCTCACCACCTTATTGCTCTCGGCGTAGCTTAAAATAGACTCTTCGGCATAAGCGGAAAACGGGCTGGCCAGGCTGCGTATCGAGATAAGCGTATTATCACTCCTGGCCCGGGATATGGCGCCCTCAAATTCAGACCCGAGTTCGCCTTCCGACATCATCGCCAGTCCTTCGTCAAGCCAGGTAGGCAAATCATTGTAAGGATTAAAGGTCACCTGATGTATCACCAGATGGGTCAGTTCGTGGGCGACAGCCCGTTTCCCCCAGTCTAGGCCGGAGGAACCCGGAGAGATGCCGATGGCAATAATGCCGAACTGGGTAAAGGCCACTCCACCCGTCCACTCCTGGGGGAAAATCATGGAACCCCGCAGGTCCGAGGAATTGGCGTAAATATAGAGTCGGACCGGGTCTTTCAGTTCGGCACCGGTATTTAACGAAAGGCGGGTCAACGCTTCCTGAACGGCACCCATCAGTTCACCGGCAAAGGATTCGTCGCCGTGATACCAGTACAGTGTCACCTCGCCTTGAGTAATGCTGTGCCAGTCATAACGATTGTCTTCTATCCGGATGCTGTCAGGGGATGTTTCCAGCAGGTTTCCATCAGCATCGGACACCGTCCACCAGTAGTCCACTTCCGAGCCCGGCGGCATACCGCCGGATTTCCTCATGTCCCATGTCCATTGCGTCTTCACCCGGGTTGCCGGTGTGAACCCGACGAATATTTCGCTGACTATCTCCGCATGATGCATACGGTTGACCGTATAATGAAGCCGTATGTCGGTGATATTGACATCGCTGGCGGCGGTGACGCTGAAGGTGATACCAGCCGGGAAATTTATCATCACCGAGCTGTCCAGTACCGCCAGTTCATTACCGGCACTCACCCCACCGGGTATTGATAACAGTAGCGATAATATAGCCACAATTACGAATATTGTTTTCTTCATTGTTCTTCCTCACCAATTATGGAACGCAGGTAAGCATCGATAAATCCGTCGAGTTCACCGTCCAGTACGGCTTCGGCCTGACTCGTCTCGTAATCGGTACGGTGGTCTTTCACCATCCGGTACGGGTGAAGGACATAGCTCCGTATCTGGCTTCCCCAACCAGCCTCTATCCTCTTTCCCTTGAGACGGGCTTTCTCCTCCTCCCTCTTTTCCAGTTCCCTTTCCAGAAGTCGCGCCCCGAGTATCTTTAAAGCAATATCCTTGTTCATGTGCTGGGAGCGCTCGCTCTGGCAGGTCACCACCAGACCGGTCGGCAGGTGCGTTACCCGCACCGCGCTGCTGGTTTTCTGCATGTGCTGCCCGCCGGGTCCGCTGGAACGGTAAGTATCTATCTTGATGTCATCGGGGCCGACATCAAGGTCGATATCCTCCCCGGCTTCCGGCATAACCTCCACCAGGGCGAACGAGGTGTGCCGGGCATGGTCGGCATCGAATGGTGACAGGCGCACCAGCCGGTGGACGCCGTGCTCCGACTTTAAATAGCCGAAAGCGTACTCGCCGTTGACGGCAATGACCGTACTTTTGATACCCGCCTCGTCCCCGGGAGAAGTGTCCAGAACTTCCGCATCATAACCACGGCGTTCCGCCCAGCGTAAATACATCCTCATCAACATCTCCGCCCAGTCCTGAGACTCCGTACCTCCGGCGCCGGCATGAATAGCCAGGATGGCATTCCGGGTATCGTACTCCCCGCCCAGAGACAGCTGGAACTCCAGGGTATCCAGTTGCGCGGCTATATCGTCCAGCTCTTTTTCTAACTCGTTTTGAAGCGACTCGTCTTCTTCCGATAGAGGTATCAATTCGGAGACGTCGGACAGCTTTTCCTCCAGTTCCCGCCACTGCTGCACCACCCTGCTGTTATCGGCAAGCCGGCGCATGACTTTCTTTGCATGAGCCTGGTCCTGCCAGAAATCGGATGCGGTGGACTGCTTCTCCAGCAGGGTGACATCTTTTTCTTTATCGGCGATGTCAAAGATGCTCCACGGCCATGGCAACCCTGGCCCGCAAATCGGCTAGCCTGTCTTCTAACTCCTGCATCTTAACTCGCCTTTCTTCAAAGATTTATTTTAATGTCCGGCTCCGGCAAGAGCCGTATCCTCTTTCAACCTTAAAAAACCTCCCGCCGCCTGGTGAGCCAGGCGCGTCGGCTCCGGTAGGCGATAACCCCGGCAGCAGGTCCTTATCCAGTGAATCGCCGCCGCCAGATTAATCTTATGGCCGATGGACACGTATACCGGCTTGACGCCTGTTCTGGTACGCAGGACCGCCCCGATTACTTCGAAATTATCAACAATGTCGGCACAGCCGCCGGCTTCATTATCCGGCTCTTCATGGCGGCCGCACAACCTCGACTTGGCGCAGCCGACGGTAGGTATATCCAGGAAAAGCCCCAGGTGCGATGCCAGTCCCATACGCCGCGGGTGGGCTATCCCCTGCCCGTCCACCATAAGAAGGTCCGGCGTCACTATAAGCTCCTTACAGGCCGCCAGTATCAGCGGCGCTTCCCGGAAGGAGAGTAGCCCCGGTACATAGGGAAAATTAAGCCGGTCCGTCACCACTTTCACTTCGACCAGTTCGAGGCCGGGATAACTCAGGACGACCACCGCCCCGGTACCCGTCTTTGCCAACCGGTTGACGGAGATATCGACGCCGGCTATCAGGCGCGGGTTAGGGATATCGCCGGTGCGGGATACTTCGGCCGCCAGCTTCTTCTGGAGTTCTATGGCATCAGTTGTGGTCATCTGCCAGCCGTGCCGGTTGACGATACGCATATATTGATTATAGACTCAGCTATGGCGATTGGCAACTCCGGTATCAAGACGAACGACAAGACAATATATTTTTAAGAAACAAATCGTAGCTGGTTAGCTTTGAATTGTTTCTAGAGTTATGTTAATTATCCAGCGGGATGGCGGAGGGATTACGCTGCTGGAGGATATCTTCCATACGCGTCCGTATCATCGGTTTGTAAGATTCAGCATTCGGGAGTATATAAAACTTATTCTCTCTTATAGCACCAAAAACAATATCAGCGACTTCTTCCGGAGACATCCCTTCTTCAACCTGTTGTTCGTTCATCTTAACTGCAGCCTGAATGCTCGGTTCTGTTATGTCTATTTCCTCTGCGGATTTATTTTGTAGTTCCCACGGACGGTTGCGGTCGCAATTCAAAATCTTCGTTCTGATAAATCCCGGGCACAATACAGAAATTCCGATTTTGTGGCCTCCTTGCGCCAGTTCGTGGTAAAGCGTCTCGGAGAGTCCTACAACGCCAAACTTGCTGACACAATAAGGATTACCGCCCGGACCTGTAACTAACCCGTTGATGGAAGCCGTATTGACGATATGGCATTCATCATTCTGTTTAAACATGATTGGTACGAAGAAGTGAACTCCGTAGATGACGCCCCATAGGTTTACACCCAGAGTCCATTCCCAGTCAGCCAGAGTGATTTTCCTTTCCGCTTTGTATACTGCCACGCCAGCGTTATTAAAGAGTAAATGTATTACCCCGAAGGTATCCAGCGTTTTATCCGCCAGGTTTTTCACATCGTCGGCTTGAGATACATCAGTTATCACCGCCAGCGTCTCCGCCCCCAGGGCTTTGATTTCCTTTTCTGCCTTTGCCAATGCCCCCTCTTCAACATCAGCCAGAACTACCTTCATACCCTCTTTAGCAGCATGTTCCGCCAGCCCGTAGCCGATGCCGCTGGCGGCGCCTGTAATCACAGCTACTTTACCTTTGAAGCCTTTCACGGTTCTCCCCCTTCAATCGAGCAAGCGAATTATACTTTTATTCACAATTCTTATCAACAAATCTTAAATTACACAATTTCTTAACAATCTTTTACCCCAACCATTGACAGACATAACGTGATAGTGCATAATAGGGGACGTATAACTTCGATACGACTAGAAAGCAGGTGTAAATGCTGAGAATCAGACTGCGGCGCGTCGGGGCCAAGAAGAAACCCAGCTACCGACTGGTGGTCGCCGACCAGAGGTCCCCCCGCGACGGGGCATTCGTAGAAATTATCGGGCACTTCGATCCCAT
>CAYVPT010000098.1:5453-8289 GCA_964453865.1 uncultured Dehalococcoidaceae bacterium | reverse complement strand
CTTGAGGTAACGGCGTCGGAGATAAACATCGAGAACGATATTATCAGCATCGGGGCTTCCGAGGTCAAGCTCAGTCCCGGAACGGTAGTCAAAGAAATCAAGCTTCAACCGGTAGAGATGGAACTAAAAGAAGAGAATGCCAGAGCGGTCTATAAAATAAAAGCGGATGAAAACAGAAAGCTGTTCGGCTTTATAAAAATAAAGGTTAAGAAAACCCTGACCGTAGATGCCTCGAATACAGAGGTCGAGATTATTGAAGAAGAAAGCCCCTGGTGGGCATTCCTGACAACTAAATAAGCTTTAATTTTGGTAGGGGGGAGTCTTCAGTGCCGGGTATTTAATATATACCTGCCTGGTGGACTCCTCCTTCGGTTTCAAGCCTATCTTTAGTCCAATCCGAATGTACCAGTGGACAAATTGTGTATAATTAGATAAAGTATACTTGAATCTTAAACAAGTATGGTGGATTAAAGTGATTGAAGTATTACGCAACAAGAACCTGACGACGAGATTTCAGATACTGGTCGAGATAGCCAATAGCGGCCCGAATATCCAGCAGAGAGATATTGCCGGTGAACTGGAGATCACCCCTCAGGCGGTATCCGATTACATAGCTCAACTCATTAAAGACAAGATGCTCACCACCGAAGGGCGCTCCAGTTACAGAGTCACCAATGAAGGCGTTAACTGGATAATAAAAGAATTAAGGGAATTGAACAGCTATAATTCCTTCATACAAAAAGCGGTAACCAACATCTCAATCTGTACCGCTCTCGCCGAGACCAGCCTGAAAAAGAATCAAAAAGTGGGACTGATGATGCAAGGGGGACTGCTTTGCGCTTCGTCTGACGTGAAGAGTAAAGCCACCGGTGTCACCATATCCGGAGCCGGTCCCGGTGAAGATATCGGTATTACCGGCATTGAAGGTATCGTGCCGCTGGAGCTGGGCCGGATTACTATAGCCAGGATTCCGGGAATACAGAGGGGCGGTTCGAGGAAAGTCAATATCCAGAGAATCAAAGACAGCCTGGGACAAAATTCCTTCATAGCTTCTTTAGGACTCGAGGCTTTCGCCGCTTTACGCAAGGCGGGTATCGAATTCCAGCAGTTTGGCGCTGTGGAAGCTGCCATCGAAGCCGCCAGGAGCGGTCTTGATGCCCTGGTGGTCTGTGTGGAGAACGAGATGTCCGACCTTACAGGCAGACTGGAAAAAGAAGGTATTAAACACGATTTGATTGACGCCGACCTGAGTTCTTAATACCTGACACCGGACGCAAACAAAACTTCCAGAAAAAGGGTTGACAATGGTACTTTTTTTCAGTATAATCAGTTAAACTTGCGTATAAACAAGCATACTTTATTATTTAAGGAGGTGATTGCCATTGTCTGAAGGTGTTGTTTTTGTTTACTCGATAAGTACGACACGAAAGGAATCAATATAAATAATGGTAAGTAAAATTTTAAAAATTCAGTGTTTAAGAATACTTTTAATAATCGCTTTGATGCTTCCGTGTTTATCCGTAACACCGGTGCTGGGCGCTGGCCCGTACCCTTACTCTACCGGCGACGCTGAGGTTGTCAAAGCGTTTGATTATCTGCGTGACGAACAGGCAACCGACGGCAGCGTCGTTGATTTTCACACCTCCGCCTGGGTGGTCATGGCTATTGCCGCCGCCGGCGAGGACCCGGATAGCTGGCAGGTTGGGTCCAATCCCACCATTGTTGACTATCTGGCGGCCAATGCCGGCACCGCCGCGCTGGTAGGTGACTATTCCCGGATGATACTGGCTATTGCCGCCGCCGGTGAAGACCCCACCAGCTTCGGCGGCATAGACTTCCTGTCGCTGCTGGAAGCCGAATACGATGGTACCCAGATAGGTGATAGCTCCATGCTTAACGACGATTTCTGGGCTGTCATGGCGCTGGTCGCCGCCGGCTACGATGCGGCTACCTCGGATGCTCTGCAGGACAGCGTATCCTTCATCTTGAGTAACCAGAACCCCGACGGTGGCTGGAGCTGGGGAGTCGGGCAGGAAAGCGATGTGGATGATACCGCCTCCGCCATCATGGCACTCATCGCGGCCGGAGAGTCAGCCGGTTCGGCCCCGGTAACCGCCGGTTTAGCCTATATAAAATCTACTCAAATGGACAACGGCGGTTTTGAGTCCTGGGGTTCGACTAACTCGGCTACTGATTCATGGGGTATCGCCAGTATCGCGGCCGACGGGCAGGACCCGACCGACGCTGCCTGGCAAAGCGGACCCGGTAATGACCCGGTCGATGACCTGCTGGCCTTTCAGAATTCCAACGGTTCTTTCAACTGGACTCCCGCAACACCATCCAATCTGTCGTTAATGACCTCGTACGCTATTGTGGCGCTGCTGGGCATTCATTACCCGGTAGCCGTCCTGCCACCGCAGGAACCCCCCGAAGGTGTCACCATAGATGTCAGGGTTGAAGGGCAGAACGGCACGATCTGGAGTGGCACGGTCACCGTAAACGATTCCACCATTGTGGATGACCAGGGTGGTCAGCACTACCTGGTCGAACCAACGGCCCTCGGCGCCTTGGACGAGGCATCGCAGACAGGGGACTTCCCCTACGTGGTGCAAAACACCGCTTACGGACTTTACGTGTATTCCATTAACGGTGAGGAACCGGAGGGTCTGGCGGGATGGACGTACCGCATTGACTTCTATAGTTCGATGGCCGGCGCCGCCGACTTCCTCCTTGACCAGACGGCCCCGCCCCCCCCCCCCCCCCCCCCCAAACAAAAGGGGAGAAAGACGGGGGGGGGGGGGCACCCCCCCACAGCGGGGGTGTGTAAATGGACGCG
>CAYVPT010000098.1:0-5443 GCA_964453865.1 uncultured Dehalococcoidaceae bacterium | reverse complement strand
ACCCGCCCCATCAGGAAGTCCTCTTTGCCTATTCCGAGTGGGGACAGGCACCCCTGAGAGTCGAGGTAGATGATACGGAGCCGGGCGTAAGTGAAACCTTCGCCGTCACCGTGACCGAGTACGACGACGACACGAGTACCTGGTCACCGACGGCTGATGCCACCGTCCACGCCGACCAGTTCTATACCACGGACCCGGATGGCATGGCAGTCATCGTCATCGACGAAGACATGACGGTTGAAGTCTACGCCGAGAAAAACGGCTATATTCGCAGTAACCGGGTTACCGTAACCGTTGGCGCCGGTGGCATACAACCCGGAGACAACCGTAATGTCAGCATGACGGCTAATATCATCCCCGCTATCAGCTTCTCGGTCAACCCCGCCAGTATCAGCTTCGGGAATCTCGGGCCGCGGGACACCAGTGCCCCGCAGGATATTACCGTATCCAACCAGGGTACCTGGGACCTGCGCATTACCGTCACGGTCACCGATGCGGCTCAAAACCTCTACGTTCACGGTCTCAGAATCGACGAAGTAGCCTGGAGTACCTTCAGCATGCTGGTGGACCGGGGCGAAGCTGGAGAATGTTCGGCCACTCTGACGGTGCCGGAGAATTATTCGGGCATCGGATTGCAGAGCGGCACGCTTATCTTCTGGGCTGAGGAAGCTCCGTAACCGTTATCGCCCATTGGTAATCACATCGGGGGAGGGGTGACACCAACAGCCCTTCCCTCGATGGATGAAAAAGGAGGTTTACGATTCCACGTAGATTGTTCAGGGTGCTATTGGTAATAGCACCGCTGATTTGCGTCCTTGCTTATACTGCATCGGCATTGGCTTTGAGTGTCGGAGTATCGCCGGGAAAGCTGGCTTTCCACGTACGCCCCGGCAATACCGGGATAAATACTCTCTATGTTATCAACCAGGATGACGAGGCGTCCGACTTTGAGGTTTACGCCGAAGGGGAAAAAGCCGAATGGTTTACCATAACGCCGGGCGAGTTTACCCTGGGCGGCCAGGAGCAGGAGGCTGTGGAGATTACGCTGTCTCCGCCGCTTTCGGCCGGTCCTGAAGAGTATGATATCACCATATGCGTTGTCTCCCTGACTCCCGGTTCTGACCTGCGTATCGGTGCCGGGATAAAAGTGTCGGCTCATGTGCAGGTAACCGCACTCCCGGTAATGGCCTTTCAATGGTGGATAGTCTCGGCGGTCATTTTGATTATTATCGCTACCGGTGTATTCATCCTGTGGAGACGCAGAGTACGGTATGGTTAAGAGAGCCCTCACCTCTATACTTCCATTATTGATGATAGCCCTGCTCTGCAGTTGTGCGTCATCGCCGTCCGCTACCGAGAGCCGCTGGCCCGCCGCCGGTGATACCGGGAATACCGTTACGGTAGTGGTAACAACAGACTTCGGTAGAGAACTGGTACTGGCACAAAAGATTGAAATCGAAGCGGATACCAGCGCTATGGCGGCTCTGCAGATGGCCGCCGAAGTGACTACCAAATACGGCGGCGGTTATGTTGAATCCATAAACGGTGTTAGCTCGGAGTACCCGGAAGCTGATAAGAAGAAGGATTGGTTTTTCTATGTGAACGGCGTTGCCAGCAACCTGGGCGCCAGGGATTACATTCTCCGGGACAGCGATGTGGAACACTGGGACTTCCGCGACTGGACTTACCAGCAGTTCATCCCGGCTATCATCGGCGATTTTCCTCAACCTTTCCTGAGTGGGTTCCAGGATAAAAAGAAACCGACTCTAGTGGTGTATGAACCAGCTTACTCCACCGAGGCTGATGCCCTGGTGGCGATGGTGCAAGAATATGGTGTTGCCGAGGTTTCGGCTGTCGGCAGCGACCGGCTCTCCAATGAAGCTAAGGAAAACAGCAACCTAATCATTATTGCGGCACGGGAAAACCCGCTAATCTCGGAATTAGATAAAGTCCATAAAAAACTCGGGTTCTTCGTTTCTTTTAAGCCTGATGGATTAACGGTGCTGGATGCCGAAGGCAATACCTTCGATAAACTCGGTGAGGGTAGCGGTCTGATACAGGCGACGCAAAATCCCTGGAATCCCGGTGGCGTCGGGTCCGGGGAAAGTGTGGTCTGGATGGTTACCGGCTTTGATGATGACGGCGTGAAAAGCGCCGTCGCGGCGCTGCTCGAAAACCAGGATGGCCTCCGCTATGCCTTCGCCGCGGTCATCGATAAAGGGCAGGTTGTGAAAATACCATGATACGGGAGTTAAGGTATCAGGATAAAGACACGGTTATCCACCGACTGAATCCCGTTATCAAGCTGATATGGGGAATCGGCCTGGTGGTCTTGAGCCTCCTTTTTAATCATCCCCTTTATATTATCATCCTGCTGGCGGCTATTCTTATCCTGATAAAACTGGCGCGTATCTGGCGGGAATGGACTCCGGTATTGAAGCTGTGCCTCTGGCTGAGCGTCAGCATCATCATCATTAATGCCCTCGTGAGCTACCACGGGGAACATGTCCTGGCGGTAGCCCCGTTTACCTTGCCGGTACTGGGACAGCCGGAGATAACCCTGGAAGCAATCGCCTATGGCGCGGTGATGGCGGTAAAGCTCACGGTCATTATCTCGGCTTTTACCTTCATAAACCTCACCGTCCACCCCGACGATATCATGTCGGTCCTGCTCAAGATGAAACTGCCCTATAAATCCGTCCTGGTAACTTCACTATCGACGCGGTTTATCCCCTGTCTTATCGAGGATGCGCACCGGATTAACGACGCCTATCGCACGCGGGGGGCTTTGCCGGAAACGGATAACTGGTTAAAACGGCTGAAAAACCGGGCCGGAATCATTATTCCGCTTCTATCTAACTCGCTGGACAGGGCGATACAGGTAGCCGAAGCTATGGAAGCGCGGGCTTTCGGTACGGGACAAAAACGGACTTATTATAAAAACATCGTATTATCCGGCCTGGACTGGGTAATTCTGGTGTTCGGGTTGCTGCCTCTTGGCGCCGGTATTTTAATGCGGGTTTTCGGTTATGGAGACTACGAGTATTACCCCGCTTTTCAAACGATTGATTTCGGTGGTTTTCTGTTTCTCATGCCCGGCCTGCTCGTGCTTTTCCTGTTATTGATAATACCGCTCGCCTTTATCCGGAGGAGAGTAGAGTTTGATTGAGCTGCGTGATTTTACCTTTACCTATAACGGGGCAACCAAGCCGGCCCTGCAGGACGTAAGTCTCGCTATCGAAGGAGGCGAATTCGTCCTGGTTACCGGGCCCTCCGGCGGGGGAAAGTCGACCCTTTGCCGGTGTTTCAACGGCCTGGTGCCGCATTTTTACGGGGGTACTGTTAGCGGGAGGGCCGAAGTTCAGGGCAGGGATGTCTTAAAGACTCCTCCCAAAGAGCTGGCCAGGAAAGTCGGCATGGTGTTTCAGGACCCGGAGAATCAGCTGGTAACCACCGATGTAGAGCGCGAGATTGCTTTCGGACTGGAAAATCTCGGCTTTCCGGTCAATCTGATAGCGCGCCGGATAGAGGAAGCGCTGGATACGGTAAATATCGCCGGCCTGCGCTTACGCAAGCACCACGAACTCTCCGGAGGCGAGAAGCAGAAGGTAGCCATCGCGTCGGTGCTGGCGCTCCACCCCGAAATCCTGGTTCTCGATGAGCCGACATCGGAACTGGACCCGCAGAGCGCCGAAGAAGTGCTGCGGTTGCTGGAAAGACTTAATGATGAGCTGGGGATAACCGTAATCCTTGTCGAGCACCGCCTCGACAGGGTTGTCCATCTGGTAGATAGAATGCTGGTAATGAATGAAGGACGTATCCGGACCGATGGCAGACCGCGGGAAATTATGATGAAAGACGGTCTTGGCCTGGGTATACCGCCGGTAATAAGGCTGATGCAGCGGCTGCGCCGTAACGGTATGGAATTTGATGAACTGCCTCTCACCGTGAAAGAGGCCAGGCTTAAACTGCAAAAAGTAATGCGGAAAGTCAATACAACCGGACTGGCTGACGAAAGCGTGGCGAAAAAACCGGTGCTGAATATTGACCGGCTGTGGTTTTCCTACGGAGACAGGGCGGCTCTACGTGACATAAAAATTACTTTAAATAACGGTGAATTCATCGCTATCATGGGGCGTAATGCCTCCGGCAAGACTACGCTGGTCAAGCACCTGAACGGTCTGCTGAGACCCGGCAAGGGCAAAGTTATCCTGAACGGCATTGATACCGGGCGGTATTCTATCGGCGAGTTGAGCCGGTGGATTGGTTATGTTTTTCAGAATCCCAACGACCATCTCTTCGCGGATACCGTCGAAGAAGAAGTCGCTTTCAGCCTGAAAAACCGGGGCGTGGCGCCGGAGGAAATCAATAAATCGGTCGAACAAATGTTGCGCCGGTTTAAACTTACGGATTATCGAAAAGTTTATCCAAGGAGTCTGAGCGGCGGTGAAAAGCAGCGACTGGCCCTGGCTTCGGTCCTGGTGACCGGACCCAGAATAATAATCCTGGACGAACCGACGCGCGGCATGGATTACGCTTTGAAGCAGGAACTGACCGGATTTCTGACCGATTACTGCAAGAGTGGCAATACCGTGGTCATGGTGACCCATGATGTCGAAACGGTGGCCGAGTGCGCCGACCGGGTCATCCTGCTCAGTGAAGGCAGGGTGGTTGTGGACGGCAGCCGGAGAGAGGTGCTTTCCAAAGCCCTGCTGTTTTCGCCGCAGGTCAACCGCCTGGCGCAGGCCTTAAGCGGTTATGGGGTATCCGATACCACGCTTACTGTCGATGAAATGATGAGTCAGATAACGTGAAAAAGGGTCATGTCGTTTTAGTCCTGATTGGCCTGATTGCCGCCGGGGCTTTCATTATTCCGGCTCTGGACCTGCCCGGGTCGGGTTTCCTGAACTGGAGCGTCCTCGCCGCTGTTCTGGCGGTTCTTATCTGTGTTGCCCTGTTCTTTGAATTTGAGAACAAAGCAAACAGCTCCAAAGAAATAGCCCTCGTCGCTATGCTGGGGACCATTTCGGCGGTTTTAAGGGTGCCTTTCGCCGCTATCCCCAACGTGCAGCCGTGTACGTATTTGATTATCTGCTCGGGATACGTGTTCGGGCCAGTAGCCGGATTTTCCGTTGGCGCCGTAACGGCTCTGGTTTCCAATTTCTTTCTGGGCCTTGGCCCCTGGACCCTTTACCAGATGATTGCCTGGGGACTCTGCGGGCTTTCCGCCGGTTATCTCAGCAAAATCAGAGCAAATAGTCTAGTACTGATAATTTTCGGGATACTCTGGGGCTATTTATACGGCTTTGTCACCAACGTATGGTACTGGACCGCTTTCGTTTATCCTCTTACCCCGCGCACTCTCCTGGTAACACAGGTGAGTACGGTCTGGTTTGATACTTTTCATGCCGTCTTTAATGCCGTTCTACTGGGAACACTGGGA
>CAYVPT010000097.1:0-8336 GCA_964453865.1 uncultured Dehalococcoidaceae bacterium | reverse complement strand
GTCCGGCGGCGCCCAGTCCCAGAACTTTTCCCGTAATTAATTGCCGCGTGGAAACGGAGGATAGCAATACTTCGATGAGACGGTTCTCTTTCTCATCCACCAGCCCCGAAAGCATATAACTGGCAGAGAAAATAATGGAGAACGCCAGCAAAAAGCTAAAGATGCCGGGAACAAGTAAATTTCCATAACCTCCCTGTTCGGGTGCTACTTCACCGGTCTCGGTAAGCCGGGTTACCATTATCCGGGGGGGGTACTGGACCAAAGTAGAAATTTCCTCGGGCACTTTCCCCGATAAAATATTGCTGGTGAGGAAATTTCTGATGGCGGCCGCCTTGGGAGGGGGTGTGTCTACCTGTTTTTCCAGGGTATAGCGGCTAATTGCCCCCGTCTTGAGATAGTCCGGCGGGATAACTATATATTCCGCGACCGATTTTTCGACCAGAGCCCTGGTAGCCAGTTCCTGAGTTTCATAACGGACGAATTGTATTTTCCCCTGAACGGTATAATCATTGTATTCGCCGGCCTGGTCAACATAGCCGATAGTCTCTTTTTCTACTTCCGCCGGCTTTATAATTTCGTTCACAAGATGGAAAATGCCTATACCCAGGAGGGCCAGGATGGGTACGATTAAGGTCATTATGATAAAACCGACCCTCTTTATGGTGTGGAGAAACTCGTGCCGGAAAATCAGTACTGTTTTATTCACGGCCTTTACCTACCACATCCAGGAATATATCATGGAGGGGGGGGGTAGCTATTTCAAAACGGTTGACGACGATGCCGCGACCGACCAAGGTTTCGAGGACCTGCTGGGGAGTCTGTGTTCCGTCCAGAAACAGTTCAACGTAACCCCGGTGAGAACGCTTATCGGAAACACCCGGTATTTCTCCCAAATCACCTTCAAAATCCAGCAGAACGGCATTGTTTTGATACCTTGACTTGATTTCCGCCAGGTCGCCGTAAAGGACAGACTGTCCTTTATTAACCATTAAAATGCGGTCGCACAATTCTTCCACCTGGTTCATCTGGTGGGTACTCAGGATTATAGCTTTCCCCTGGTTCTTCAGGTCGTAGACATTATTTATCATCAGTTCGGTATTAACGGGGTCGAGGCCGACGAAGGGTTCATCGAGGACAACCAGTTGCGGACCGTGGATGATGGTCACGATGAACTGGATAATCTGTGCCATGCCCTTGCTTAATTCCTCGATTTTCTTACTCTGGTGCGGCAGCATGCCGGTGTGGTCGAGAAGCTGTCCGGCTTTTTCGGCGGCGGTATGCCTGTCCATACCCTTTAGAGTAGCAAGGTAGATTATCGCATCGAGAACGCGCAGCTTTTTATACAGTCCTCTTTCCTCGGGGAGGTAGCCCAGTTTATTCTTGGTAGCTTCACCCAGCTTTTCGCCGAAGATGGTTACAACACCCGAGTCCGGCTTAATGATATCCATCATCATCCTGATGGTAGTGGTCTTGCCGGCGCCGTTGGGGCCAATCAGGCCGAATACCTCACCCTGGTTGACAGAGAAAGACAGGTCGTCAACCGCTATTTTATCGGCGTAGGACTTGGAAATATGGCTGACTTCAGCTGCAGGCATAGCAAATTTTCTCTATAAAAGTACTCCATTATATCATATTTTTACTAAGTTGTTTCTCTATGTTCTTCCAGATTGTAAAACCGGCCCGGCTTTTATATAAGTTTTACGAAAAGACAGACTGCGTATCATAAACAGAGGAAAATTTTGACTTATCTATGGAAAATGGTATACAATTGTGCACCTGACAAATTAAAGTGGGCTTTTATTAAGGGGGGTGATATGTGACTTAACGGTAATCCAAAGTGGAACTTTCCAGACTTCGTACAAGGAGGGGGTATATTAACATGAAAAAGTTCTTGTTCATTACATTATCATTAGTATTATTAAGCCTGATGGTCATCGGTAGCTGTGGAGAACCAGAACCGACGACGACGCCGACAGCTTCGCCGACGACGACGCCGACTTCCTCACCAACAGCTTCGCCGACGGCCTCTCCAACATCCTCGCCGACCGCCTCGCCGACGGCCTCTCCCACTCCAACGGCTGGTCAGCCGGTGTCCGGCGGCACACTGAGAATCGTTGGAGGTTCCATTCCCAAGTGCCTCGGCTACGGGCCGGAGAAAGCACCTTCTGATTCCTTCCTGATGTTGCCCGTTCTGGAACACCTCTGTGAATGGGGACCCAATAATGGGGAACTGGTTCCCGTTCTGGTAACATCCTGGGACGCTGACCATGTAGCCAACACCATTACTTGGCACCTGCGCCAGGGCGTGAAATTCTCCGATGGCGAACCATTCAACGCTGAAAACCTCCGCTGGAACATTCAGTTTAACATGGATCACGTAAGCGGCCTCGGCATCCTGAACATTGAATCGCTCGAAGTCAAAGACGAATATACTCTCGTTATGCATATGAAGTCATTTGACTGGCAGACTGTGCAAAACTTAGGATTAACACAACCTATTTCCCCGAAATCTTATCTTACTGCCGGCGGCACAGTCTCCGCCACCGATACTTCTGAGGCAACCGAAGAAGCCCGTATAGCTTGGGCCCGCGCTAATGTGGTCGGTACCGGTGCATTTACCGTTGAAGAATGGGTGAGAGACGACCATATTACCTTCGTCAAGAATCCCAACTACTGGCAGTCGGGCAAGCCTTACCTTGATAAAATTATCATGACGGCTATTGCCGACACGATGGTTGCCTCCGCAGCATTACAGGCCGGTGAAGCCGATATGTGGATGGGTGGTTCTGTGAATGAAATCCTCACCCTTAGAGAAATGGACTTTAATTTCGTCCAGGGCCCCGGCTATTTCAACGTATTGCTTTTCAGCGATGTCGATGAGAACACCCCGCTTTATGATGTTAGAGTCCGTGAGGCTATCGAATATGCCATCAACCGTCCGGTATTAGCGGAGACGCTGGGTCAGGGCTTGTTCGAGCCTTTTCATCAGATGGCTTCCTCGACGTGGCCCGGATACGTTCCGGGTTACGACCCGCGGCCGTATAATCCCGACAAAGCCAGGGAACTCCTGGCGGAAGCCGGTTATCCTGATGGTTTTCCGCTTAAGATTCTGGGAGCTTCCGGTGGAAATACCAACGATGTTATGGCTCTATTCACCTATGATCTGGGCCTCGTTGGCATTACGGTCGAGCCAGATATCGCCGATCTGGGCCGTTACTTCGGGGCGATATTCGGCGGTGACCAGGGTGGCTGGGACGGCCTGTGTTTTACCGCTTCCGGCATCAACCCGGACGCTTCGGACATGTACGTTCACTACGGCCCGAACCCGATGACATTCCGGACTCCCAATATCTGGAAATCCCAGGCTTACCTTGACCTGCTCAATGAAGCGATAGACCCGAAGTATAGCAGTGCGGCTGAAGCCATGCCCGTTATCAAGGAGGCTATCAAACAGGCCGGTGAAGACTGTCTTTTCATCCCGCTCTATAGAAGCTATGAAGCTTCTGTTATATGGCCTTATGTCCATACAGAATATCCCAAGATCCACGGCATCATCTGGCATCCCGAAGAGGATTGGATGGATCCGCACTAAACAATAAGTAACATACCGGCCGGATGGTTGACGGAAAGGCAAGCTACCTGATAACCATCCGGCCGGAACAAAACAAAATGATAATCTACCACAGCTTTAGCATTGGGATTAGCTGCGTGTTATACCGGACTAACATATTACCGAGGTAAAAAAACGTGACGACGTACATCTTACGCAGGTTATTGATGTCACTGATAGTGCTCATTATTGTGACCATAATAGTGTTCTTCATAATGCGGTTACTCCCCGGGGACCCCTTGATAATTTACATGGGCCAGAGCGCCCAAATACAGGCCATGCCGCAAGAGCAGATTGAAGAACTCCGGCGCCAATTTGGTCTGGACCAACCACTTGTAATACAATACTTCCTCTGGATCGGCGGTATCTTTAAGGGTGATTTCGGGCAATCAATTTATTATCATGAAAATGTCAGCACGCTGTTAGCGGAAAGATTGCCGAAAACCGTGTATATAGGATTCGTTTCACTCGTTTTTGGTGCTTTAATCGGTATTGTCATTGGCCTGTGGGCCGGGGTAAAAAGGGGTAAATGGCCGGACAGAATAATCACACCTCTCACTTATGTCGGTATTACCATACCCGTTTTCTGGCTGGGCATCTTAATGATATATTTGTTTGGACTTAAGCTGCACTGGCTGCCGACTTCCGGATACACTTCACCATTTGATGATTTCGCATTAAGCACGCGCCAGATTATCATGCCGGTGATATGCATGTCTCTCTTTGCCATTGCGGCCAACGCGCGACAAATGCGCTCCAGCATGCTGGAGACAATTAACCAGGACTATATCCGGACCGCCTGGTCAAAAGGCTTGAGTGAACGGGTCATCATTCTGAAACATGCCCTCAAGAACAGCCTGATACCGGTCATCACATTGATCGGTATGGGTGTCGGCATGATACTCGGGGGGGCAGTCCTGGTTGAGATGGTTTTTTCCATTCCAGGCGTAGGCCGTTTGATGGTGACCAGCATCTTCGGCCAGGACTATGTTGTCGTTCAAGCGGTTACGCTGGTAATATCGGTCTCCATTCTTTTAATGAATCTTCTGGTAGATTTATCGTATGGCTGGTTTGACCCCAGAATAAGGTTTGGTTAAGGAAGATTATGGCAGAACAAGAAGCACAGGTAACGACAGGCTTTTCTGAAGCCCCGGCGCGTACCAGCGAATGGAAACGTTTCCGGCGGGTTTTTTTCGAACGTGGTGCGGTAATCGGGGGCCTTGTTATTTTGATACTGCTTTTCGTTGTGGCTATTTTTGCCCCGTTAATCGCGCCTTACGACCCTTATTTGCCGAACCCCACCGCCCGCCTTGCCCAGCCTGGCACCGAGCACTGGCTCGGCGCCGATCTGCTGGGACGGGACACCTTAAGCCGTTTGATATATGGTTCCCGGACGGCGCTGGAGGTAGGTTTTATTTCCGTTATCGTTGGTTCCATCATAGGGATTACCCTGGGCCTGGTGGCCGGGTATTCACGCGGTTTCCTTAGCCACTTTATTATGCGCGTCATGGACGCCATGATGTGTTTCCCTATGTTAATTCTTGCCCTTGTCATCGCGGCCCTGCTGGGGAACGGCATCGTCAACGTCATTATCGCCCTTAGCATCTCTTCGATACCCGGTTATGCCCGTATAGTTAACGGCCTGACGTTAAGTATTAAGGAGAATGACTATGTCCTGGCGCAGAGGTCTATGGGATCAGGCCACTGGCGTACTATGCTGGGGCATATCCTGCCAAATGCCTTTCCTCCCTTAATTGTCATTGTGACGATGCAGCTCGGCGGGCTTATCCTGGCGGAAGCCGGCCTTAGCTTCCTCGGCATCGGCATCAGGCCGCCTGGCGCGGCCTGGGGCGCGATGGTCAACGAAGGCTATCAGTACCTGTTGAGAGCCCCGATGCTTTCATTCGCTCCCGGTTTAGCCATCATGCTGGTGGTCTTTGCTTTCAATATCGTTGGGGATGGGTTGAGAGATGCCCTGGATCCAAAGCTAAGGGGATTGATCTGATATTAATGACAGTATAACCCCTTCATATATAGGAAAGTAAGCTTCGGCTTTACTACGGATTGATCACCGGTGGTGGGAGCTAGTGAGCGTGATGGCACTTAACCTGGTGCCCGCCGACTGTCCTCATCTCCGGTACATCTTGCGAGCAGTGTTCGCCGGCTTCGGTACAGCGGGTGTGGAACCGGCAGCCGGAAGGAGGATTCAACGGGGAAGGCATCTCGCCGCTGAGGATTATCTGTTTTGACTCGGCTCCTTCATCTTCAGGTAATGTCAACTGGGATGCTGAAATAAGCGCCCGGGTGTATGGATGAAGAGGATGGGCGAACAAATCCTCGGCATTGCCGTATTCCACTATCTGTCCTAGGTACATTATCGCCACGGAGTGACTCATATATCGTACAGTTGCCAGGTTATGGGCGATGACGAGATAGCTGAGGTTCAATTGTTCCTGGAGGTCTTTTAGAAGGTTCATAATCTGGGCGCGAATTGAAACGTCTAAAGCCGATACCGGTTCGTCCAGCACGACCAGGGTGGGATTCAGGGCCAGGGCACGTGCCACCGCGAGGCGTTGCCGCTGTCCTCCGCTGAACTCGTGCGGGTAGAGATTAGCATGGTCCGGCCGGAGACCTACCTTATCGAGTAACTCCACTACCCTGTCCCTGATTTCATCCTTCGATTGTTTGGTATTTACATTCAACGGCTCGCTGATGATATCTCTTACCCTCATTCTCGGGTTCATGGAGCTCCACGGATTCTGCTGCACGTATTGTACCTGCGGCCGGTATCGTGTTTTTATTTCAGATTTGGTAAATTTATAGAGGTCTTTACCTTCGAAAAGAATCGTCCCGGAAGTTAACGTTTCCAGCAATAATATTTGCTTGGCTAGGGTAGTTTTTCCGGCACCGGATTCGCCGACAAGGCTCAGCGTCTTGCCTCGCTCTATCGTAAAGGAAACGCCGTCCACGGCTCTTACCCAGCCGACGGTACGCTGGAGAAGCCCCCTGGTAACCGGGTAATGTTTGGTGACATCACGTCCTTCTATTACTACATCTGCCATGGTCTATTTCACCTTCCAGCAAGATACGGAGTGATTATTGCTGATTTTTACCTCAGGAGGTTGTTGCTCCCTGCAGACATCCATGACAACAGGACAGCGTGGTGCAAAACGGCAGCCGGGGGGAAGGTTTAATAGCGAAGGGGGTTGACCTTCTATCGAGTACAGCCGTTCATCCTTCCTGTCCAGATGGGGTACGGAGTTGATCAAAGCACTGGTGTAGGGGTGCCTGGGAGCTTTGAATATATCCCGGGTAGGAGCTGTCTCAACGATTTTACCGGCGTACATAACGCCTACCCTGTGGCACATATTGGCTACTACGCCGAAGTCATGGGTGATAAAGATAATGGCCACATTCGTCTTCTTCTGAATATCTTTGAACAGGGCGATGTACTGGGCCTGGATGGTAGCATCGAGGGCGGTGGTGGGTTCATCGGCGATGAGGAGGCGCGGATGGCAGGACATGGCAATGGAGCCCACAACCCGCTGTCTCATGCCGCCGCTCATCTGAAAAGGATAATCCCGGAGACGGGACTCGGGCGCCGGAATCCTTAGCAAGCGTAACGCTGAAATAACCTCGGGTTCCACCATATTGTCGGGGAGACCCTGGTGCAGGCGTACCGATTCCGATATCTGGTTGCCGACGGTGAAGACCGGATTGAGGGAGGTCATCGGGTCCTGGAGAATCATCGAAATCATTTTGCCGCGGAAGGACCGCATCTGTTTCTTGGATAACTCAAGGATGTTCTTTCCCTCAAATATAATCTTACCGCCGACTATCTTACCGGCGGGTTCCGGGAGTAAACGCAGGAGAGATAGACCGGTTACCGTTTTACCGCAGGCGGACTCGCCCACCAGTCCGAAGGTCTCTCCCTGCCGCACGTAGAAGCTGATACCGTCAACGGCTTTAACCTCGCCGGCGCGGGTGAAGAAGGATGTACGCAGGTCTTCAACTTGCAGTATAATTTCGCTCATATTTGCCTCAATCTGGGGTCCATCTTGTCGCGAAGCCAATCGCCCAGGAAGTTCCCGGAAAGCACTACCATGCCAATAGCCAGGCCGGGGAAGAAAGATATCCACCAAGCTTTGTCAATCAGGTTCCTCCCGTCGGAGACCATGGAGCCCCACGATGGATTTGGCGGCGGAATGCCGACGCCCAAATAACTCAGTCCTGCTTCGAGGAGAATCATCATACCCACTGCCAGCGTCATGACTATTATCAGCGGGTTGATGACGTTAGGGAAAATATGTGTGAGCATTATCCGTGCCGGGGAGCAGCCGATAACGCGTGCCTGGGCGACGAAGTCTGCCTCGCGTATTCTTAGGGTCTCACCGCGTATCAGACGGGAGTAACCGGCCCAGCCGAGTATCGACATCGCTATCACGACGGTCCTAAACGACGGTCCGAGAGCGGTGGCCAGAAGCATGGCTACTAAAATTCCCGGAAAAGCCATAGCCACATCTGTTATCCTCATCAAGAAAGCATCGACACGCCCTCCGAGATACCCGGCGATTATCCCCATAGCGGTACCGATGGCGGCGGTGATGGCGATAACTATCAGCGAGACGCTGAGAGAAACCCTCGAGCCGTAGATAATACGGCTCAGAATATCCCGCCCGAGGAGGTCTGTTCCGAGGAGATAGCTAGGATTTCCGCCGGAGACGAA
>CAYVPT010000096.1:0-8391 GCA_964453865.1 uncultured Dehalococcoidaceae bacterium | reverse complement strand
AATGCCTTTGTCGCCGGCATCCTGATGAGCGGACTCAATCCTTTCTTCCTGGTGTGGTGGGTGACGGTGGGCAGCCTGCTCCTGATAACCTTCCTCGATGCCGTCGGTACCTGGGGTCTGCCCTTATTTATCGTCGTGCACTGGCTCTGCGACCTCGTCTGGCTGTCTCTCGTGTCGGTTACCATCTACCGGACGCACTCGTTCTGGGGCGAGAGGGTGCAGGAATGGGTCTTTATCGTCCTGAGCCTGGCGCTGCTTTTCTTCGGCGGGCAGTTCATCATCAGGGGAATAATCACGTATTTCGGATAACGATTTTGACTTATAAATAAATACCTTTGTAAAATCCGTAGCACGATATACCCATGATGACTAAAGATAATATTCGCACTTGCCATTTTACAGCCTTTTGACCGAAAAACCCGAAAAACCATAAATCGTATTCTTCGGGTCGTGAGTGATTCAGATTCGCCCAGAACATTCTAAAGGCCTCGGCGTATTCTTTCGCCATGGCAACTAATTGAGGAGTGAGTATGAGATGTGATAGCCCTACAACAAACACAATGCCTGACGCGGTCAATATCAATCCCGGCCCACTTGATTTGAATATCAGTATACACATGGCAAAACCTAAAAAATAACTGATTATAAAGGCCGGCCACTTAAAATCTCTAAGGCTCTCTCTAATATCTGACAAGAAATCGTGATTGTTCATCTCCGTCTCTCACACTTAAGTTCGCACGCCTCGCACTTGCCGTCGCAGGGCTCCACGTGTATGGTGGTATCGGTGCGGAGGAGCTGGCGCTTCATGTCTTTTTCCAGGTGGTCACACATCAGGTGCGCTCCCTCGATACTGATATGCCTCGGCATCACCAGGTGAAGGTCGATATATCGCTGGTTGCCGGCCTTGCGGGTACGCAGTTTATGAAAGCTTACCACCTCGCTGCCGAAGTGCTCCGTAATGGCGGCTTTGATTATATTCTCCTCATCCTCGGGCAACTTTACGTCCACCAGCCCCCCGAATGAGTTCCTCAGCACGTCGAAACCTACTTTCAGGATGAACAGGGCGACGATTCCGGCGAGGATGTCGTCGATAATTTCCAGGCCGGTAAAGCGCACGATGATGAGACCGATAAGCACCGCCGCGGCGGAATAGACATCGGCGGCGATATTGCGGGCGTTGGCCTCCAGCGCCGCGGATTCTTCCCGGCGGGCTACCCGGTGGAGGTGGCGGGATAGAAAAATGCTGGCGACGACGGATACCGCCATGACGGCTATGCCGGCCTCGGCTATCTCCAGGGTGGTCTCGGTCCGGGCGCGCTGTACCGCCGAATAAATAATCGAGCCGCCGGCAAAAAAGATAAGTACCGCCTGGATGATAGCCGCAATGTTTTCTGCCTTGCCGTGACCGAAGGGATGTTCCTCATCCGCCGGTTTGGCGGCGATGCGGATTGCCATGAAGGTAATAATAACGGCAAACAGGTCTAAGAAGCTGTCGACGGCCTGCGCCAGGACGCTCAGACTGCCGGTGATGATGCTAACAGCGACTTTGAGCACAACCAGACCGATGACCACGAGTAGAGAGAGTCTGGCGGCTCCGCTGCTGCCGGAAAACATGGCTTCCCCGCCCTCAGGCTTTCGCCCGGGCTGGTTTACGCCAGGGGATGAATCTGCCCCACTCTTTATTGTCCCACACTACCAGGAGCGACGGCGCGATACATACCGAGCTGAAGGTGCCGGCGATAATGCCGATGATGAGGACGACGGCGAAATTCTGGATTTCCCCGCCGATGAAAAGAAAGAGGGCCAGGACGACAATTAACGTGGTAAGACTGGTATTCATGGAACGGCTCAGGGTTTCTACGAGGCTGTTGTTCACCATCTGCTCGAAGCTGGCGCCGACGCCCCGGGTGAGATTTTCGCGGATTCTATCGAAAATGACCACGGTGTTATTCACGCTGTAGCCGATTACGGAAAGAATGCCGATGATGAAAGCCATGTCAATCTGCCAGTTGAATATGGCACCGAGTATGGAGAAAATCCCCAGCGCTACCACCGCATCGTGCACCAGCGCTATGATGGCGCACGTACCGTAGTGAAACGGCTTGGGCATGCGTCGGAAAGCCCAGGTAACGTAAAGCAGGATACCAACCGCCGCCGCCGCGACGGCTATAACCACGTTGCTGGTTGTCTCGGAGGCGGCATCGGGAGAAACGTGGCTGAAGGCCTGTTCGGTAATACCGCCGAATGCGACAGCCAGCCCGGCCTTGATGGCCTCTCTATCTGCCTCGGACAGGGTCCTGGTGCGTATCAGGTATTCGCTCTGCCCGGTTCCCTGAATTACCTTTTCGATAATAGTATCGTGAAAGCCGAGGCTGCCCAATTCGTCGTCGAGCTGCTGCTGGGTTACCTCCTGCTCAACGAAGCTGAGCTGTATACGGGAACCGCTTTCGAACTCGATTCCCATTTTCAGGTTGAAAGACAGCAGGGAAATGATTCCGATGAGGATAACCAACCCGGAAATGAGAAAGTACCAGAACCTTTTACCGATGATGTCAAACATTATTTTTTTCCTCTGTCTATGCTGAATAACGCTGCCCTCTTGCTCAGAGTTGTGTGGATACACGCGCGGAGCAGCGTCCGGGTAACCATAATGGCGGTAAACATGCTTATCATTACGCCGATGCCCAGGGCCATGGCAAAGCCCATCACCTTCTCACCGCCGACGACGAGGCTGCCCATCCAGTAGAGAATAATGCAGACGATAATCGTGGTGATATTACTGTCCCGGATGGCCGACCAGGCGCGATTGAACCCGGTCTCGACGGCGGCTCCCAGCGTGCGTCCTGTTCTAAACTCCTCTTTCATCCTCTCGAAGATGAGAACATTGGCGTCAACCGCCATGCCGATGGAGAGGATGAAACCGCCCAGTCCGGCCAGGGTGAGGGTGACCGGAATCAGCTTGAAGAGGAACATAACCAGCACCACGTAGAAGACCAGGGCCAGACCGGCGAAGAAGCCGGGGAGACGGTAGTAGGCAGCTATGAAGGCGATAACAAGTATAATGCCGATAAGCCCGGCCAGCCAGCTCAGTTCGATGAATTTACTGCCCAAGGTCCCGGCGGTGAATTCACTGTTGTAGAGTTCCAGCGGCATGGGCAGAGCACCCGATTTAAGCAGGTTGGCCAGTTCCTCCGCTTCGGCGGGAGTGAAACTACCCTGGATTTGTCCGCTGCCCTGATATTGCTGCTGCAGGATTTGGGGGGCTGAGAGCAGGGAATTATCGATGAAAATACCTAAAGCCCGCTGCGGGGCGCCGTACTCTCCTGAGTTATAGAGGCGGCTGGCAATCTGGTCGAAGATGATAGAGCCCTCATTGTTCCATTCGATGCTGACCACATAACTCGGAATGACCTCCGACTGGTCGATAGTAGGCGCCGCATCGGCCAGTAAATCGCCGGTGAGGGCAATGCCGTTGTCACCCCGGGCGGGAATCCACGACAGGCTTTCGGATACGTCGCTGAGTTCTTCTTTGGTGACCGTATTGCCGGCGGCGTCCTCGAAAACCAGACTGCCGTTATCGCCGGTAGTGATGAACGCCGTGGTCTTATGGCTCAGGTTGCCCTCATGGTCGTAGACGTCGGCGACGAAGACGCGGTCGGCGGTCTCTCCCGGGTCGATAAACCGGAGTTGTCCCTGTTCCAGATATTTACTGAGGTACACCGGCTCTCCCCCGGCATTGAGCTCAACCTCTCTGAATTCAAGGAATCCGGTCTGCTCGACCAGTCGCTTGGCCGCATCAAGGTCGGTGAATCCCGGGAGCTTGACGGTTATGTACTCGGTGCCTTCCGACTGGATAACCGGTTCGGTAACGCCGTACTTGTCGATACGTTTCTTGATGGTGGTCACCGCCCGTGATACTTCGCCTCTTTTCTCGTTGCTGGTGGCGTTTTCCGCAAGGACAGTCTCGTATTTCAAGAACACACCCCCGGCCAGGTCGAGACCGAAGCGCAGTCCCGTTCTGCCGAGTTTTGATACCGGTTTGTCTTCATCTGTCTGCAGCGGTATCAGCGCCCACAAGGCGAAAATGAAAATTGCCAGTATCAGTATCAGGATTATCGTATTATGTCTGGACATCTTTCTCCCTGAAATATCTCATTTTTTATATTATGCTGAATTGTTCAATAATCGTTTAACGTAGTCCAGCGCCTGTTGCCGGCCGGTAATTTCTCCGGCAGCCTGCGCTTCCCGGGCGGCTTCCAGTAACTCACCGACCCTCGGGCCGGGGCTGAGTCCGAAAACGCTCATCACGTCATGCCCGTCAATCAATCTGGATGGCGGTGGCGGGCTTTCTTCGTCAAAATACCTGTTCAGCACTTCCGCGGTTGTTTGAGTATGTGCCTGCCATTGTTGCCGGTCCAGCGTGAGGCCCCGGGCAGCCAGGTGGTCGGCCAGGGACAGGAAGAGTAAATCGATACCCGCCTCGCCGGTATCGCGGAAATACCGGTAAATAGCCCGGCGGGTGGGCAAACCCTCAAAGCTCATCTGCGTCGGCCGGAGGTGGTATTTTACCAGGAGTTCTACCAGCCGTATCTCCCGATTGCTGAACCTCAGCCTTGCCATGATGGCCGCGGCCTCGGCAGCGCCTTCCCGGGGGTGCCCCAGGAAGCGTGCCCGACCGTTATCTATGGTTTTCGTTCGGGGCTTGGCGATATCGTGGAGCAGGGCCGCCAGCTTGAGAAGCGTCCTTCTCTTGCCCCCGTGGCTTATTTCCCGGTCGAAGTGCCGGCTTAATCTCGTCGACCACGGCACCATGTTTAAAACCTCGGGACCGGCGTATTCCCAGTCTTCCTCACGGAGCAGGAATTCGGCGGCGGCGACGGTCTGAATCGAATGTTCGAAAACGTCCCAGACATGCATTACAGGCTGGTCGACGCCCTTGGCGGGAGCCAGTTCCGGTATCAGTGCGGTGAGCAGTCCCAGTTCGTCCAGGTAAGCCAGCCGTTTCCCGGCACCGGGTAAAGCCAGCAGCCGCAGCAGCTCTTCCCTGACCCGTTCTCCGGGGACATCGGCAATGAGCCGACTCTGCTGGCGTATGAGTGTTTCTGTAAAGCTATCGATGGAGAAACCGAGTTCGGCGGCGATGCGTACCGCCCTAATCAGGCGGACACTATCATCCTCAAAAACCGTGTCGCTGACGGCTCTTACCGTGCCCCGGTTCAGGTCAACCCGCCCGTTGCACGGGTCTATCAGATTTTTATTATCAAACGAGTTCGCGGTGCCTTTATTAAGCTCAATAGCTAAAGCGTTGATGGTGAAGTCACGCCGGTGCAGGTCCCGGTCGATATCGCCCTGGAGCGTGGTGAAGTCAATCTGCCATTTACCATCGGGCATGACGACCCTGCCTACCCCGTTTTCTTCATCGAGAGAAACGTACTTTCCGCCGAGAGCCGCGGCGACCCAGGGGGCAGTTTCCAAGGCGCTGGCGCCGATAGCTATATCAATATCCGCTGTTTCACGCCCCAGCAGTACATCACGTACAAAACCGCCGACGAGATACGCTTGAATACCTTCTTTGGTAAGGAATCGGCTGATTTTGGTCAGTAGCCGGGCGGTAACGGACTTGACGGCTATGTTAAACTCTTCCATGATCAGTACAGGCATCGTTTAAACTATACAATCAAGCACTGAAATTATCAAGTGGTATTATGGACGATTTCATGGGCATCTGGTCGGTAATTGAGGATAAAAACGGAGAGGATATCATGTAAATAATACTCTATCAGCGGGTCTGTCTGCGTTCTGTTTCACCGGAGAGTAAGCTAGAACTCAGGTTTCGGCGGCATGAGGCACTTGTGTCGGCTGGCCGCTTTCTTGTACTCTATCCGGCTTTTCAGTTCCTCCGGGGCGCTGCCTGTCAGCAGGTAATGATCGAGCGATGCATAAGACATACCTATCTCTTCCTCGTCTGTCTGGCCTTCCCAGAGGCCTGCCGAAGGTACTTTTTTCATGATTACCTGAGGAAGATGAAGGTGACTGCCCAGTTCCCTGACCTCTTCTTTGACTAGATTGCCCAGCGGGAGGATATCTACGCCGCCATCGCCGTACTTGGTGAAATAGCCTAAAGCGATTTCACTGCGGTTACTGGAACCGGCCACCATATAATTCTTCTGATTGGCAACGTAATAGAGTGTAGCCATTCTCAGTCTGGACTTGAGGTTAGCCTGGGCTAATTGGGCGCGGGATGGGTCCGGTTTGGCATCGGGCAGCACGTAGAGCATGGCATCATAGACTGCTTTAAGTCCTACTATTTTAGTAGGGATATCATACTGTCTGGCCACCATCTCGGCGTGCTCTTTATCCTGGTCATTACTATAGCAGGGCATTATCAGGCCAAGTATATTCTTGGGAAAAGCACGCTGGCATAATACTCCCAGCACCGAGGAATCCAATCCGCCGCTCAACCCCAGCACCACTCCCCGGCACCCGGCGGACATAACCGTATCCTCTATCCAGCCTACTAGACCATGGACTCGCTCTCCCTCGTTCATTGTCATCTCCTTTGCAGTCCGGCTTTGTTCAGTAGTATACTGGCTAGAAACACTCAGGTCAATGGTACTTTAATGCCAGCCGCTGATATCGTTCTGAACAATGCCCGCGTCATAACTATGGATGCTGCCTGTCCGTTTGCCGGACTACTGGCGGTCACCGGTAATATTATATCATTTATTGGCCCGGAAAGTGAACTGGGAGCGGTTACCGGTACCGGAACAAAGATTATAGATTGCCAGAGCAGAACGGTGGTGCCCGGCTTTAACGATGCCCACCTCCACCTTTTTTCCCTGATAAGGAAGCTGCTCAGCATCGACCTCAGTCCGTCGGCGGTAGGCTCCATCGCAGATATTAAAGAGGCTATCCGCCGCAAAGCTGCCGGTACCCCGCCGGGAACATGGCTGAGCGGGACCGACTATAACGAGTTTTACCTGGCGGAGAAACGTTGTCCCACTCGCCGGGACCTGGATGAGGCAGCCCCCGACCACCCGGTAGTCCTGACCCACCGTTCCCTCCACGCCTGCGTGCTCAATAGCCTAGCGCTCTCCCTGGCCGGCATTAATGGAGAAACGCCGGAGCCGCCCGGAGCCCGTATCGAGCGCGACCTGACTACCGGCGAACCGAACGGTATTCTTGTAGAGATGTTGAGCTATATACGCAGCGAGGTAATGCCGCCTCTTTCCGACACTGAACTGGATGAAGCATTCGACCTGGCCGACCGGTATTTCCTTGCCAGCGGGATTACCTCTTTTCAGGAAGCGACGTACCGGAATGACCGCAGTCGATGGCGGATTGTCCGTAAATATAAAGACGCGGGTAGACTGCGGTGTCGGATTTCAATGATGGCAGGGCCGGAAACACGGCATCAGTTTCAGGAAGACGGTCTGATTACGGGGTCGGGTGACAGCCAGCTCCGACTGGGAGCCGTTAAAATCATGCTGGGCGAATCGGCCGGACAGCAGGAACTCACCCAGAAAGAACTGAATAATCTTGTCCTCGACTGCCACCGGTCCGGCTTTCAACTGGCTTTCCACGCTATTACCGAGAACGCTATCAAGTCCGCCCTTGATGTCCTGGAATATGTAAATGGTCATTCTCCCGTGAACGGTAGACGCCACCGTATCGAGCATTGCAGCGAATGCCCGCCGTACCTTTTGGAGCGACTTAATAAATTGGGGGCGGTTATCGTAACCAATCCCTCGACCATCTATTATAACGGCGAGAGGTATCTGGCGACGGTAGACTCGGAACAGCTGCCGTGGCTTTACCGCATTAAATCACCGATAGAAAGTGGTGTGGTCGTGGCGGCCGCCTCGGATGCGCCGGTCTCGCCCGTAAATCCGCTGACGGGTATCTACGGGGCGGTTACCCGTAAAGCGGCGTCGGGGCAGGTGCTGCTGCCGGAAGAAAGAATATCGCCCGTACAGGCTATGGCGATGTACACCACCAGCGCCGCTTACGCTTCTTTTGAAGAAAATATCAAGGGCTCTATATCACCCGGTAAGCTGGCCGACCTCGCGGTTTTAAGCGACGACCCCACCCGGGTACCGCCGGAAAAGATAAAGGACATAAAAGTGGAGATGACCATTATCGGTGGAAAAGTGGTCTGGGAAGCCTAGGTTGCCCCGATAGCTGTAGCCGTGGCGTAGGCATGGGAATGGGAAAGACTCACGTCAATCTCTTTTATTCCCAGATTAGCCGCCACTATCTTGGCGCGGCCGTTGAGCCTGATAAGCGGCTTGCCGGTGGGGTGGTAAAGCGTCTCGATTTCCCGCCAGGCCACACCCCGGTTACCTGTCCCCAGCACCTTCATCACCGCTTCCTTGCTGGCAAAGCTGGCCG
>CAYVPT010000095.1:0-8394 GCA_964453865.1 uncultured Dehalococcoidaceae bacterium | reverse complement strand
ACCCTCGGTCGATTTCCTTCTGATTGTCCTCGCTCCAGATATAATGGATGTCGCCCATGATTCCTCCCGGGGGATTACAGGCGCCCTGATAGCTGGCAAGTGGTGCCAGGGCTCTCCGTTTTTCATCGAAAATCCAGTAGCACGGTATTTTCGGGTAGCACAGGGCCTGAGAGTCGTAGTTGGTCAGAGCATACCCGAAAGTGTGGAGCTCAAATCTTTCATTGGCGAAGCGGTCGCCTTTTTTGTCGATAAAGATGGAATTTGTCTCATGGCGCTGGGTAGAAAACGAACTGGGGAACTCCGGGGACTTTATGGTTACCCGCCAGGAAGCGTTATTCATATGCCACAGGTCGGCTCCGATTTCCATGGCCATGGTAATGCCGTCACCGGTGTTACCCGGGTTGCCGGTAAAGAAAGCGGGATAAGCCCTTAGGTAGTTCTGTTTCAGCCGCTCATTGAATTCAAACCCCCCACACGTGAGCACCACCGCGCGACCAGCTTTTATTCTGATGAGCTTGTCCGCAGTTTTTACTACTATACCCCGCACCTCGTCGTCTTGGGTCACCAGGTGCATGCCTGAAGTCTGCCACAGGATGGGTATTTTGCGCGAATTGACTGCTTCCGACAGGTATTTAAAGAAGGCAGCGCCGTTGCGATATTTACCGAGTGGCTTGGGCGAATCGAAGGCTGAGGATTCAGCTCCAGGTAGTTTGGGCAGGTCAGCGAGGAAGAACTTGTTTCCGATAAATTGACCTCTAACCGTTGGGGAATCCTGGACATAACGTACTTCGTTACCTACGCCGGTGCCAGCATCCATTATTGTCTCAGCGCCGATACTCTTCATCCAATCTGTATTTTCGGTCAGATACCGAGCAAAAACAGAAATCAGTTCCTTGCGTTCGACGTCAAGTGACTCGTTAGAGACTTTAACCAGTCCATGGAGATAGAGAATCGTCTTCTCTAGGTCTACAGGGCAATACCAGTGCCCGCCAGACATACGGCTGCTGGGAGTATGGTTTGTCCGTTCCGGAGTGTCACTCGGCTGTTTTTCTAGGAGCAATACCTTGGCTCCGGCATCATGCGCGGTGATGGCAGTAACGGCGCCAGCGCCGCCATATCCCACCACTACTACTTCTGCTTCTTCATCCCATGTTGTTTTCGGTGTCATAGTTACTCCTTCGATACTCCTGAAATACTCAGGTGAATCCAGTGTTCAAGGATGGTCGCCCTCTACCCGAATAACCGCTTACCTATTTCCTCCCATATTTTAGGCTATTAGAGCGGCCTGCCAGAGGTCTTTTATTAAGATATCAATTGCCCGATTTCCTACCAACCGGTTATTAAGGTTACAGTGGCCACATAGCTTTATTTATTAATAATGATTACTTCGTTACCTTCAACAACATACCTAGTGTCAAGGCCTTGGTCCTTGGTAATATCTGCCATATATTTGACTATTTCACCTAAACGTTTATCACCTGGGGATAAAATCTCCGGCTCGGCTTGCTGGTTGATGATAACCGGGAGAAAGGACACCTTCTTTATCTTTTTATCGTTGATGATACACTTGGCCAGAATGGTTTTCCGGGAGTCAGGTGGGAAGGGGAAGGTGGGGTAGTCAGGGTACGGAGGACGCCAGTCTGGATTAAGGGCTTTCGCACTCTCCCTGAAGCTGGGGCTGGCCGTGCGTTCTTTGGTCATAAAGCGTGTCTCCAGGGCGAAATTGCCGAGGCTGTAGAAAATTACCTTGCCGGAATAAACCTCGATGCCCTTCAATATGTGGGCATGGTGATGTAGTATTAAGTCTGCCCCGGAATCAATAGCTACATGCGCAATATCCTTCTGATATTCTGCTATTACAGCGGGTGTGACATGAACCCCGCAGTGCATTGACACTACTACCAGGTCCGCCTGTGATTTTGCTTTCTTTATATCCTCCACAATCGCACTCAGGTCATTCCTGTAGGGGAACGTGTGTATCCGACAAGGTGTGCCCGGTTGCGAGGGCTCAATCTGCTCGTACAATGTCCAAGCTCTCAACGGTGCACAGCCCGGTCTATTATCCTCAGCCCAGTTTATCAATCATAGTTGACATCTAGGATGGCAAACTAGTTAGGCTTAAAAAACGTCGAAACGAATAAAGTGAACATAGAATCTTCCAAATATAATTATAGGTTTGTTTAATTTCTATGTTGGACAATTTTTTTTATTTTCTGGATAGACATTGTCCCAAAACAATTTTAATGGCTTTAACAAGTTATCCTTTTCCCCAAAACTTCTATCTAAACTTGAAGAAATGCGACCTCTTTATCAAAACCAATAAAAATGCTAAAATCTAATTCCCACTATTAAAAATCATAGAGGAGGGAAACCAATATGGCTGAATTTTATTGGAAAAGGGATCGCACGGCAAGATTGTTAAAAGTGCAATTGTTACTAGCTCAATATTCAAAAGGGTTAAAGATAGAGGAAATAGCCCGCATATGTTCCATAAGTAAAAGAACAGTATATCGTGACCTTGTGGCTCTCGAAACCGAGCTAGGTGTTCCTGTATGGGAAGATGGTAATAAACGGGGTATAAATAAAGACTTCCTACTACCCCCGATCTCCTTCACTCTACAAGAAGCAGTTAACATTTTTTTTGCTGGGAGATTATTACGGAATTTCTTTTACATAGATAATATTAATTTATTTTCGACTTTTTTAAAATTGAGCGCAGTCGTCCCGCTACAATTAAGGAAGCATATTCAGGATACTATAAAATATACGGTTAATCAACCAAAGAAGGATGAAAAGATTACAAGTAACTTTAATAAAATTATAAATGCTTGGCTAGCACATAAAAGGATCAAAATTTTGTACCGGAAGGAACCATCTGAAAAAGAACCTAAAGAGCGCGTTATTGAGATATATTTTATCGAAGTATCGGTATTAAGGCGAGCATGCTATATAATCGCAAATTCTCCGTTAGATAAACGTATTGAGATGATTAATGTAGCTAACATCATAGGGGATGTATTGGTTGAGCCGGATCATTATGATTTGCCCGACAATTTCGATGCAAACGACTACTTAAGTACCGCTTGGGACGTTCATGCCGGAGGAAAAGTAGTAAAGGTAAAGCTACATTTTAACAATAAAGTGTCTAAGATTATAAAGCAAACTATTTTACATCCTTCACAAGAAATTAAAATACAGGATGACGATTCAGTTATAGTGAGTATGCAAATCAATATCAGAGTTGATTTTTGTGATTGGATATTGTCATGGGGCGACAATGTAGAAGTACTTGAGCCGGAAATATTGAGAAAATGGATTATTGATATTAATCGTTCAGTAATACATACGTATCAATCACATATTTTACCCAGCCCATCCGTTAGAGATAGTGAAAGATACGCGAATATGGAAAATCAACCATCAGAGCTTACCGATGGGCAATGGAAGCTTGTCAGCGCCATCGTACCGCTTGCTTCACGGATAGGACGACCAAGGGTAAATGATAGGAAAATCATCAATGGCATTTTGTGGGTACTGAGAAATGGAGGTAAGTGGGCAGATGTCCCACGAAAATATGGTACTCGTTCAACCTGTAACTCCAGGTTTCTTGCGTGGCAAAAACAAGGGATTTGGGCGAAGATTTGCCAGACTCTGTCCTTGACTTCAGATAATCCCCATTAATTACAAAAGAACAATGCAGCTTTGAATACGAATGGACTGCATTCCTATGATTGGACAGACAGGGTTAGGATGGTCTAGGAGTCTGCCTCATAATAAATGTTACCGAAGACCAAGATACAAAGGTCAAGAAAGAAAATGCCGAGCTCAGGATGGAGCGGGATATCTTAAAAAAAGCAGCCGCGTACTTTGCGAAGGAGTCGCTGCCCGGTACGCGACGATGAAGAAACTGCGGCTCAATTATCCTTTACCGCAGCTTTGCCGGGTATTGAAAGTATCAGCCAGCGGTTATTATGCCTGGATGGACAGGCCATTATCGAAATGGGCTCGGCAAGAAGCCAGGCTTGAGGTAGAGATAAAGGCGGCACACCGGCGGACGAGACAGGTTTACGGCGCCGAGAAGTTACAGTATGGGATGGCCGAGTATAGTATCAAGGCAGGTATCTGCCGGATCAAGCGGATACGGAGGAAGCTGGGAATCAGTTGCAAGCAGAAGAGAAAATTCAAGGCCACCACCGATTCCAGACATAAACTACCGGTAGCCGAGAATATCCTGGGACAGCAGTTTACGGCTACCGCCCCGAATAAAGTGTGGGTGAGCGATATAACCTATGTACCGACCGACGAAGGCTGGCTGTATGTTGCCAGCCACAAGGATCTCTTTAACGGGCGATATCGTCGGTTACGCAATGGGAGAAAGATTGACCAGAAACCTGGTCAGCCAATCCTTATTCCGGGCAATAGAAGCCAAACGTCCGTCTCAAGGGCTTCTGAATCATTCTGATCGCGGCAGCCAGTACTGCTCCCATGATTTCAGGAATACCCTGAAGCAATATGGTTTCATAGCCTCAACGAGCCGGAAAGGTAATTGCTACGACAATGCGCCGATGGAGAGTTTCTGGGGGACGCTCAAGCAGGAACTGACCAATCACCGCCGGTACCGGACCAGGCGGGAGGCGATACAGGATATTACGGAGTATATCGAGATCTTCTATCGACGACAACGCCGACAGCCAAGGCTTGGTTTTCTGTCTCTGGTGGTCTATGAGCAAAAATACTATGCCGGGCTACTGGCAGCATGAAAGGTTTGGTGTCCACTATTGCCATCTGGGATCAAGGTAATAAAAAAGTAAAAGGTTACCCAACAATAGGGCGGATTGTTACTTTAAGTAAAAAGGTATCCTTCTATCGATTAGCGACATTTAAATACTACTGAGAGTCATCTTAAATTCTGCCAAATTCTAAACTGCCATGCTATAATTCTGAGGGTATTTAAGCAATCAGCATGGAAGGAGGGAAAATGAAGATAACCAAAAATTTCCCCAAATCATCTATAGGTAAGCCGGATACTACGGTTATAAAGGCACTCGGCCTGGCATCTTTTGCAGTGGCTTCTTGTCCTTCTGCCGTGGACGTAAAAAACGGAAAAATCATCAGGATCAGGCCCCTCCATTACGATTCCAAGTATACCGAGGAGGAAATCGCTCCCTGGAAAATTGAGAGGAACGGAAAAACTTTCCAACCGCTTTTAAAGTCGCAGCCTGCCCCTTATATGTTAGCCTATAAAAAGCGAACTTATTCTCCTAACCGGATCAAGTACCCTTTAAAGAGGGTTGACTGGGACCCCAACGGTGAAAGAAATCCACAGAATAGGGGAAAGAGTAAGTATAAGCGAATCTCGTGGGATGAAGCCACGGATATCATCGCCAGCGAAATCAAGAGGATACACAAAGCATACGGGCCCTATGCCATACTCTTACAGGGGGATGGGCACGGAGAGACAAAAACCGTTCATGGCCCTCATGGTTGCAGTATGCTGCTTCTTGAGAAAATGGGTGGTTACACATTACAGGTAAGGAATCCGGATAGCTGGGAGGGATGGTACTGGGGGTCGCAGCATGTCTGGGGTACCATGGAAGTAGGCATGATGGCTCCAATGCATAATTGCTTTAAGGATGTTTCCGAAAATTGTGAAATGCTCCTTTTCTGGGGCGCTGACCTGGAGACGACGCCATGGGGTTTTTCCGGGCAGTTCCCCAGCCAGGCACTTTACTGGTGGTCTGAGGTGGGCATAAAGCAGATATATATCTGCCCCGACCTGAATTATGCTGCTGCCATCCACGCGGATAAATGGATACCGATATTGCCCAATACCGATGCCGCCCTTCAGCTTACCATCGCTTATATCTGGATGACTGAAGGAACATACGATAAAGAATACGTGGACACACATACGGTCGGCTATGACAAGTTTGAAAACTATGTCCTGGGTAAAGAAGACGGTATACCCAAGACTCCTGATTGGGCTTCCACGAAGTGCGGCATCCCGGTATGGACAATCAAGGCGCTGGCCAGGCAGTTTGCTACCAAGGTGACATCGATAGTGCATTACTGGGGTGGCTCCATGCAAAGGGGGCCTTATTCCCATGAACCCGCGAGGCTGGAGGTCTTATTGTTAGGAATGCGGGGGCTGGGCAAACCGGGGATCCACCAGTACCATTATTTTGATGGTCTACCCAGAAACACAGCAAGGACCTATTCTGCCTGCCTCTGGCACGCATGGCGTGGAGAACGCTACCGCACCAATACTAAGCAAATTATCCCCAAGACCCTAATCCAAGAAGCCATCCTTAATCCGCCGGTCACTTCGTGGGGCAGTTCGCAGTTCCTGGCGCCGGTTGAAGACCAGTTCGTGAAGTACACGTACCCGATACCCGAAGAAGAAGGTGGCACTGAGATACACATGATGTGGACCGATACTCCTTGCCGGCTGACGTGTTGGAATTGGGGGAACAAGACGGTGGAAGCTATGAGGAGCCTGAAAATAGAATGTATCATTGCGCAGCACCCCTGGCTGGAGAACGATTGCCTGCTTGCCGATATCATTCTCCCGGCTAATACTAAACTGGAGGAGGAAGACATCGCCGCGACTTCCTGGTCAGTCCCTCTCGATTCCGTTATGTTCGAAGGTAAATGCATCGAGCCGATAGGAGAATCAAAGAGTGACTACGAGATAGTTGGTGAAATCGCCAAGAAACTGGGGAAGTACGAAGAGTATACGGAAGGTAAGACTATCAGGGAATGGATAAAATATGCTTACGATGGTCTAAAAATAGAAAATTTCGTAAGCTGGAAAAAGCTTAATGAAAATGGGTATTATGTTATCCCAAGTGCCCCGGGTTGGGATGAAATACCGGCCGGCTTAAGTAGATTTTACTTGGACCCCGAAGCTAATCCTCTGAAGACACCATCCGGCAAGCTTGAGTTTTATTCGGAAAGACTGGCTAAGCATTTTCCTGATGACATGGAGAGACCGCCGGTACCGCACTGGATTGAAAACGGTGAAAGTCACGATGAAAGCCTGTCAAGTAAAAGGGCAAAGAAATACCCTTTACTAATCATGTCTAATCACGGGAGGTGGAGAGTTCATGCTCAGTGTGACGATATTGCATGGACGAGGGAAGCGCTGACATGTAAGGTGAAGGGTTGGGACGGATATATGTATGAGCCAATCTGGATTAACCCGAAAGATGCGGAGAAGAGGGGCATCAAGAACGGGGATATAGTTCAAGTTTATAACGAGCGGGGTATCGTACTGTGCGGCGCTATTGTATGGGAAAGGATTATGCCTGGAGTAGTGTATGTCGACCATGGAGCCAGAGTTGATTCGATAATCCCGGATAATCTCGATAGGGGAGGCGCCATTAACCTGATAAGCCCGTATAACATAACCTCTAAGAATTGTGCCGGCATGGCTACCAGTGGCTACCTTGTCGAGGTGGTAAGAGTTAACATGGTTCAAATGGATGAATGGAGAAAACAATATCCAGATGCTTTTAAAAGGGAATATGACCTTGCCTCCGGATTGCGCTTTAATGCTTGGGTTGAAGGAGGAATGTAATGATCGAGGGCATTGTTAGGTTACACTTGCTTGAAAAGTTACTCCGAGATAAAAGAAAGGGCCGGATTCACTACTCGATGAGTCCGGCCTTCTATATCGGGGAAGGTTTTTCCTAGGCCTTCCCTATCCGGAACATTTTTGTACCGCACACCGGACATACACCCTGGGTCGCCGGTTTGCCGTTTTTCATGGTTATCACTTTGGCACTCTTCATCTCCCTCTTAGTACGGCACTTTACGCAATAAGCTTGCATTAACTTACCTCCCTTTTCTTTCTATGAAAGATAAACCATTCCTTCTATTAATGTCAATGAACATAGCCATTTCACCGGGGACATGCTATAATCATGTCTGCGGGGTAAAAGCTAAAGTTACAAAGCCTAGATACACACTGAGGCACAACGATGTGCCCCCGAGTGGGTTTGTGTGTATCGGCTTTTACCCCGCGGTAAAAGAAGGTGCCTCGCCCGCGAGGGGGCTACCTTATGTCCCCCGGGCGAAGCCAGGAGGTGCACATGGCGGACATAAGGGATAAAGGCCAGGCTGGTAACCTGGGGCAATTTATCAAGCAGCAAAGGACTATGCGAGGGCTGACACTGGAGGAGCTGGGTGCTTCATCTAGCGTGTCTCCCTCCCACCTGGGACGTATCGAGAGAGGCGAGCGTTTCCCTTCGGCACCGGTGCTTCGCAGGATTGCGGGGCCTCTGGGTCTTAATGAAGAGGAGCTACTCGCCTTCGCTGGTTTTCTTTCTTCCCCATCAGCAGAGGCCCAAACACATACCGGACGGATAGACCCCTATGTCGCCGGTATGCTGG
>CAYVPT010000094.1:4827-8445 GCA_964453865.1 uncultured Dehalococcoidaceae bacterium | reverse complement strand
TCACGTTCCATCCATGATGCTATGGGCAACACTATATCGGCGAGTTGCGTTGATTGCGTCGGGAAGTACTCGGTTACCGCTATGAAATCCAACTTCTTCAGATTCTCAATCAGACGGTTGGAGTTGGGGAAAAACTGTACATTCAGTCCTGCCGAGAACATGGCTTTGAGAGGGTAGGGGTCACCGCTCTCTATCTGGTCGACTATGGCATTCGATTGCATCTCACGGTATCGTTGAGTCCATATCGGGAACCTTTTCGCACCTATGCCGGGTGGCATGTCGGCAACACGTTGATGAAGGGTAATGTCATTTATCGGTTGACTGTGAGCCATCCATCTGTTACCGCCGGATACTTCGAGATTGCCGGTCAATGCCACCAGCAAGATTACAGCCCGGTGGTTCTGTACACCGTTGTAATGATGGATGGTGCTCTGCGGGCTCATCCTTATTTGAGCTGGCTTCTGGGTGGCATACAGCATGGCTGCCTCCCTGATTTTAGCGGCTGGTACCCAGGTTATTTGTTCCACCCGCTCCGGCGGGTATTCCTGCACCAGCTTTTTCAGCTCATCGAAGCCCACAGTCCACTTCTCAATGAATTCCTTATCATGGAGGTTTTCGCCGATGATGACATTCATCATGCCCAGTGCCAGAGCGCCGTCAGTGCCCGGTCGCAATTGCAGATGTATATCGGCTAGAGAAGCGATATTGGTACGGCGGGGGTCAACAACAATAAGCTTGAGTCCGTTCTCTTTGGCTTTCAGTTCTCCCTGCCAGTACGGTGGGGCACTATTCTGGATACTGGAACTCCAGAGCAATTTACACCTGGAAGCCGGGTCTAACCTGGTACTCTGGGCGAAAAGTGATGAGTAATCTGGCCCATAAGTCAGATTAGCAGCTATCCAGGCGCCTGAGAAACAGCTGCTGCTTTCGGTGCAGTAGTTGGGAGAGCCAAAGGCATGGACCAGGCGGTGGAAGTAGGGGCGTGGCTCCTTGGTGTAGGCGATATAAAAGACCACTGACTCAGCACCGTATTTGTCCTTAGCCTCCTGTAATTTTGTAGCTGTGATATCTAAGGCCTCATCCCAGGAGATACGTTTGAACGAACCGCTTCCTCTCTCACCGGTGCGTTTCATCGGGTATTGCAGACGGTCCGGGTGATAGATAAAGTCCAATTGTGCCTTCCAGCGGGGGCAGTAGGCTACCTCTTGGTTGGCAATATCAATCTGGGTAGCTTTGCCATTACGGACATGAACCTTTGTCGGGCAGCGTTCAGCGCACATGTAGCAGATACCGTTTGTTATCACCTCTTCCATGGCCATTATGTCTTTATCCTCCCTTAGGACTTTGGTCAGGCTTATAAGCTCTATGCATTATGCAGAATATCAATTTTCCTATTTCATTTCTAGCATTTCCCCATCAACCTCAAAGCTTCAGTAGCTTCATAGTCAACTTTTAACGTTTTCGGGTCGATTATTACTTTATATACGTCCCGCGCAAACTTCAAAGAGACCAGCTCGTTTAATACATCGTTCCTTACCGCTTCGGGGTCCCTTTCCGCGGGATTACCTACGCCGGCACCCCCACCGGTCAAAGTGACCAGGTGATCTCCGGGTTTTAGTTCTAGCGTTATATGTGGCTGTTCTATATCTATCCGCTCTTTATCCCTGATAACGTAAGCCTTATTCAGCGGAGTTGCACCTCCACCCTGTGCTCCGGGGGCCTGAGTATGAAAACCGTTCCATGGCCCGCCGATGGAATGACAAATACTACCCTCATTTACGGCTTCCCAGATGACTCCGGGAGAGCCGCGCCATCTACCAGCCCCATGCGCATCTGCTCTGAACTCATACTGCAAAATATCCCAGGGGAAGCGAACCATTTCTTCTTCAATATCGGATTTACCGACCACTCCCAGCGTACTTGTCTCACAGGCGCACTGGTAACCATCATAGCCAGTAGTAGCACCAGCACCGGCAGCCGGACAAAAAGAGGTATATACGTATAATTCCTGGGTTCTTGGGTCTACTCCCGTAATCAATGGTGATATTAAGCGAGAATATGGGGCAATAGCCCGCTCAGGTAATGCCTGTGACAAAACGTTTAGCACGGTTTCTATTACCAGATTACCGGTTATCGCCGGCGCCCCGGCAACCAGAGCTCCGGGATTACAGTCGACTATAGTCCCTTTCTTGGTAAGCACGTGAATCGGCTTTAGGCTTCCTTCGTTGTGGTATGGCGCAAGCTCCACTCCCAGGAAGAGAAATGTTGCGCATAGCGTATTGCTCAGGTTCTGGTGGTAATAGGAATTAATCATACCGCCTACCTGGGCATCGCTATCAGAGAAATCGAAGTACAACTCTCCATCCTTAATGGTCAGCCGGCATCTTACAGCTACAGGTACACCTAAAGTACAACCGTCGTCGTCGGTTTTTAACTCGGCGCTATAGGTTCCCTCCGGCCATTTCTCAATCTCGGCTCTCACGGCTCTCTCGGTCCGTTTAAACATCTCTTCGATGCTTACCAATACTGTCTCTTTACCGTATTTCTCCAGTAGCTCCACCATGCGGCGTTCCGCAACGGCAGTACTACCAATAAGGGAAGCGATTTCCCGCCGCATCATGTCAGGCATTCTGTTGTTCGCGAGGATCAACTCCAGCAGGTCTTCTCTCTGTTCGCCTCTTTCCACAATTTTGGTAATGGGTATATTAAGACCCTCGGCGATGGAATCGTAAGCTAGGAAATGGCTGCCAGCTTGTGCTCCTCCGGAATCGGCTACATGAGTGCCCATACAAGTGAAAAATAACAGTTCATCATTGTAGAAAATGGGTCGAACGAAAACCCAATCTGGCAGGTGAACTGCCCCATCTTGCGGATAGTTGGTCAGGAATTCATCTCCGGAATAGATGCGACCAGCAAATTTCTCTTTTACCCTCTTTATGGGAAAGGTGCTAGATATCAGTCTGCAAGGGAATCCTTCCGGTATGGCGATTACACGCCCATTTGCATCCCAGATTCCATAGGCAAGATCGTGCAGGGTAACTACTAGTACGTTGGTGGCGGTTCTTTCCGTCGTCTCACGCATTTCCCGACATACCCTTTGCATATAGTGCCAGATTGTAGATATGGTAATGGGGTCGATCTGTTGCGTCATTTTCATTTCCTACTCAAAATATGTTTGATATTAATAAATGCACTTATAAATATCTATAACTAAAGCCTGCATTTGAATTCGCACCAACATTTCTAACCATCTAATTTTATCTTCTTTACCTAGAGGTACTTAAAAATACCAAAAATCTGGCTTGTTTACGCTTTATCATCCTTCTGGGTCCTTAAAGGCTGTCTTAGTTCTTGCCTTACGTCTTTCCATATTGATTGGTAATCAAATCATCCTAAGGGAATCCATTTAAAAATTTGAATCATTTGTCGGAAATATTTATGTAATTGAATAAGATCACCTATAAGGAATCATGTAATCGGGTAACAATGTAGAGATGGCCGGGACAAATAATAAGATAACAAGACCGATAATCATAGTGATAACGAAAGGAAAAGTTGCACGGAATATTGCAAAGATAGGTATATCTTTATACATTCCACCAAGTGCAAAGACCTGCA
>CAYVPT010000094.1:0-4817 GCA_964453865.1 uncultured Dehalococcoidaceae bacterium | reverse complement strand
CCAATACAAAACCGCAAAGAACATAAATAAGTAAAATAATACCAATTACGATATAACGATTAAACGATAATGCTGTAACAAGATCTGCCATAGTATAAGGTATTCGTGAAGCTGCCATAAAAGCCCCAAAGAACATGGCACCGATAATTATCAGCATAATCATGGCAGTGATACTTATCGTTTCTCGGACAGCAGAAATGAAAGGCTTCCATTTGAGCTGTTTGTTGACCAATCCGACCATAGCGACCGCAGCAACTCCACAAGCTGCGCCTTCACTTGGAGTAAATACACCTGCATAAATACCACCCATTACCATAATAAAAACTAATACTATCGCCCATAGTCCCTTAATGCTTTTCATCCTCTCTATCCACCCGAAACTGGGCCCCTGTGGTCCCAGCCTGGGATTTAGCCTGCAATGGATATACATTTGTATCCAAAACATTAACATTATCAGCAAACCAGGCAATATACCCGCGATGAAAAGCGCGCCTATTGATGTTTCGGTGAGGAAGCCATAAATAACAAAGGCGCCACTCGGTGGAATCATTATGCCAAGGTTGCCGCTGGAGGCAATGGTGGCAAGGGCAAACGCGTCATCGTACTTATACTTTCTCATCTCTGGCAAGGCGACTGAGCTCATGGTAAGAGATGTAGCCAACTGATTCCCACATACCGCACCAAAAGCAGCACAGGCTCCAGTACAGGCCATAGCCAGCCCACCGGGGAGATGCCCGACCCATTTATATATAGAGGAGAATGCTTCTCTGCTTATTCCTCCACGCGCAGCGAGCAAACCCATTAAAGTGAATAAAGGTATTAAAAGTAGAATTTCCTTTAGTCCCTGTCTCCAGGTAATAATCCCAAGACTCGACAAGCCAGCAGGCAGGCCACGAATTAAGATAAAGCCGAGGAAACCGGCGACAATCATGGTCACACCGATAGGCATCTTCAGGTACATGAGTATAAAGAGGAGAGCAATCATCAAGTAGCCTATTTCCACTGGAGATAGATTCATCGCCGTTCCTCAATGATATTACTTAATGAGTACAGAAATCTTACAAAAAACGCTAGCGCCAACATGAGGCCTCCGAGGGTCGCTAAGTATAAAAAGGGATACATGGGGATTCCCAGGATAGCGGTTTCTGCGTTCGCAGCTTGTAATTTAGTCCCTTGTATCAAAATTTGCCAGCTCACCAATCCTAAAATAACTGTGGTGATAAACATCATTATCACTTCCACAATTAATTGCGCGGTTTTCGGTAATCTCTTGACGACGAGGTCCAATTCTACATGGCCATCGTTAATTGCACACCAAGCCAGTGGAAGGAATACAATAATAGAAAATGCTAAACTAGAAAGATCATGCGAACCTTGGATTGGTGAATCAAAAAAGCGACGTAAGCACACATCCACAACCACAAGCAGGGTCACAAGAACTATTACCACCATGCTGATATCACCAAGTACCCGGCTTATTGGAGATACCACCTTTTTTAATTTATTAGCCACCCTATCAAGCATGTTGATTATCTCCTCAGTACCCTACCACGTTCCAGTGCTAAGGGGTATCAAATTCACTGCGGCATCGGCTGGCCGCCACCGCCATGACTGATGCCAGATTAGGTAAAGGGATAAAGGGGCAGGTAGCTTTAAGGGCCCCTTTATCCCTAAGCTATGTTATGGCTTCGAATACTTCTTTATCAAACTTAAGGCATCATCGATCATTGCCTTGCCAGGCAGCCCCTCCTTATCCATCTCTGCAACCCAGTCAATCCACACCGGCCTAACGGCTTCCTCCCATCTTGCTCGTTCAGCCGGGGGAAGAACGTAGATTGCAGGATTTCCAGCTGCTTTATCGCTGCCTGCTATGGCTCCTTTCCCACCTGCCTCCAATTCCGAGTGAGCAGCAGCATACATCCTTGAAATCTGTGGCGTGCTGTTTTCATTGAATATTTGCTGAATATCGGCTGGCAACTTATCAAAAACCTGCCGGTTCATGGCTAATAAAAACACGTCTCGGGATATGCCACATTCTGTTCTGTATTTAGTAGCGTCTTTAATCCCGAAGGCGAGCGCGCCCGACCAGGTAAAGAAAGTGCCGTCTACCATACCTGTATCCAATGCCGAAAACAAATCACCTGTCGACACTTCTACTGGAGTACCCCCATATGCCTCTATTAATGCTGCTCCAATTTTTCCAGGGCTCCTGATTTTCAAACCTTGGAAATCCTCCAATTTTTCTATCAGTACGTTGCCCAAATAATGCAGAGCGTGCAGGGGTGCTGTAATCAGTAACTTTACGTCCTTTAGCTCGGTATCCACACAATATTTATTCTCAAGCTCGTGAGATACGATACCGGCAATCTCAGTATCTGGGTACATAAAAGGTAGACTATTTATTCCATTTCGTGGAAACCGCCCCGGATACTCCTCAGTAGCTATTTGGGCAATATCGCAGATTCCTGCTACAACCCCATCATATGCATCTGCTGCCCCTAATAATGACCCCGCAGCGTGCTGAATTATTTTTACACGACCTCCGGTGGCCTTCTCTATATCCTCTGCCCACGGTATAAATATCGCTTTTGCTAAGGAAGCTTGTGGTGGCGCGTGGTATGAAAAATTCAACTCTATAGGATTTTCAGGCGTTGGACCAGGTGTGGGCGTGGGAGTAGGTGTCGGAGTAGGCGTGGGAGTAGGTGTCGGGGTAGGCGTGGGTGTCGGTGTAGGAGTAGGTGTCGGAGTAGGCGTGGGAGTAGGTGTGGGAGTGGGTGTCGGTGTCGGAGTAGGCTCCGGTGCCGGTTCTGCACAAGCAGCCAGCAGCAGGCAACTCACTAAAACTGTAGTAAGAACACATACAAACAATCTTTTCATCAGTTTCCTCCTTTTTTTATTCGGTCAGTAGTTCCTGTTTATTACTTTGCCTGAAATTCTGTCTGCATAGGCACGCCCTCCTTAGAGTCGGATTGATTAACATATAAGACACCACTTCTCAAATGCGGTATTTCTTCAATCACTAGAACTATTCGGATCCGAAGGAAACTTGATATGCCATTCCGGTATCCCTAATTCGCGTAGTGCTTGATTTCTAATTGCCCACAGGTCTGATGCCAGTCTATCACGCCGCTTTTTGGGTAAAACAGAAAAAATTCGTTTGTCTACCTCATTATGGCGTGATTGATTAAATACTTCTTCTCCTTCCTTGGTTAACTTTACTATTGCGCTGGATTTGCCTGATCTTTTGCTTATCGTTACTAGCCCTTGTCTCTCCATTCTTTTTAACATTTCAGAGACTGAATTAAGTTCTTTAAATAGTTGACGCGCTATCTTAACAGGAGTTGATTCCCCACCATCATTTTGAACACTCCACAGAATAGCGCGTCTCTCTTTATTTATGTTGAAACGTTCGAGATCTCTATGCCGGGCTTTGGACACGGCGTCTTTGGCTTGGACTATTAGTAGCCAAAGAATAAAGAACTCATCGCTACGCAGTCCGGGGGTATTGGTTATCATAAATTTATTCCTTAATATTAAATAATTTTACGGCATTTTCACCCAGAATTAACGACTTCTCTTTCTCCCCTATATCCAGGCTCTGCACAAACTCCACCCCCTGATACAACCACTCACTTCTGAGAGGGTAAGAGCTTCCGAAGAGAATGTTCTCGGCTCCCAGTACTTTAACAGCACATTCCAGTTGTGCTTGGCCCCACGGTGGGGCATGTGTAATATCACAGTAAATATTACGCTTCAGGTAGCCCCTGACCTTATCTGATGCTGACGGTTCAAAGCGCTCCCTGTCTCCCGATACGGTCGATTTCTTAGGTGTAATCAGGTCAGCGTAGGCAAACAACCCTCCAGCCATCATACTATGTATGAATTTCAGATTAGGTAACTCATCGAGTATGCCGCTGTACAGTATCCTACCCACACAAGTCATCTGGTCTATACATCTTCCAAACAAACGGCGTAGATTGGTATAGTCGCAGACATGGCCGTAATCTACAGGAAGGGGGGTATGGTGAACGACAACCGGCACATTAAGTTCGTTGATTTTCTTAAAATGGGGCCTGAACTCTTCCGCATCCAGATAAAGCGTCCCATAGTGCGCCGCAACCTGCACGCCACAAAAACCGAGGTCCTTGATACACCTTTCCACCTCTTTAAGACAGTCTTCATCACCCCATGGAGGCACGATGGCTAGACCCAGGAATCGGTCAGGGTGCTCCCTCACAGTTTTAGCCATGGCATCGTTAGCCTTCTGACATAGTTCCAGGTTTAGCCATTCCGGCCAGATTGGCCACCGTAAAATGCCTTTATCAATCCCGGTTTTATCCATAGCCTTTAGGCGGTCATCAGTATCAGTGGCAATCGGTTCGAATTCCAGGTTTGGACAGCCCTTCGGCCGCGCTGTTTTAATCAGCTTCTTGCCTGTTTCAGGCAGGTCTTGTACTGTCACATGCTCGCCATAAGCACGAGGAATCATTCGTATAGCTGCATTCACAAAAGATTTGTCCGAGTAGAAATTCTCAGGATACCAGTGCACGTTAACATCAATGACCATAGAAACACTCTCCTTTCATAATGCTTTTTTTATCTTGAATTGAAATGTTTAATGTAATCCTGCTTTTGAGTTCTTATTAAGTCTGTTAGAGTGCTGACAATAAAACACTTAGTGTTACATTATTTATTTCCTCCTGAACTACTTATCAGTAGTTTTGTAAGACTTCGTATACGTACTATTATATCATATATGTCAAACACTCAAAACAATAAAAAATCATTATTACAGAAAATAAATCTCTCTGCATTCT
>CAYVPT010000093.1:0-8476 GCA_964453865.1 uncultured Dehalococcoidaceae bacterium | reverse complement strand
CATACCTGGGGATATTGATACCCGCCGGGCAGGTATGCTGGCAGGGCGATATCATTAAAGCATCACAGACAGCCGCCGGACATTTCTTTTCCCGTATATGCGCCTCATACTCTTCGCGGAAATATTTGATGGTCGAGATAACCGGATTCGGCGCCGTCTTTCCCAGACTGCACAATGAGCAGTCTTTAACCGTCGCGGCGATAGAGAGCAGCATATCAATGTCCTCGTCGCGTCCGTTGCCCTCGGTAATACGCGTTAATATCTCCAGCATCTGGCGCGTGCCCAGCCGGCAGGGCGTACACTTGCCACAGGACTCGCTCTGGGTAAAGCTCAGGAAGAACCGGGCGACTTCCACCATGCAGGTAGCTTCGTCCATGACCACCATACCACCGGAGCCGACTATCGAACCTAGGGCGGCCAGTTCTTCATAGCCGATGGGCGTATCGACAAAGCGGGCGGGGATACAGCCTCCGGAGGGACCGCCGGTCTGTATTGCCTTAAGCTGCCGTCCGCGCGGGATACCGCCGCCGATATCGTAGATTATCCGTGAAAGCGGTGTGCCCATCGGCACCTCGACCAGCCCGCTGTTGGCAATCTTGCCGGTCAGAGCGAAGACGGTGGTGCCCCGGCTCTTCTCGGTGCCGATTTTAGCGTACCAGTCACCGCCCTTTTCCAGAATGACGGGAATAGTCGCCAGGGTCTTGACATTGTTGATAATCGTCGGCTTGCCGTCGAGTCCGGACTCGGGCGGGAAAGGCGGACGGGGGTGGGGCATACCGCGCTGGCTCTCGATAGAAGCGATGAGGGCTGTTTCTTCACCGCAGACAAAAGCGCCGGCGCCTTCCATGATATGCACGTGAAAATCGAATTTGGAACCGAGGATACCCTTGCCCAGATAGCCGTTTTTCTCCGCCTGGGCGAGGGCGGTATGCATGCGCCGGACCGCCAGCGGGTACTCGGCACGGACATAGATATAGCCCTCGCTGGCACCGATGACATAGGCGCCAATCGCCAGCCCTTCTAAAACAGTATGAGGATCGGCTTCCAGGATAGACCTGTCCATAAAAGCACCGGGGTCGCCCTCGTCGGCGTTACAGATGGCGTATTTCTGGGAACCGGGATTATTGCGGGCGGTCTCCCACTTAATACCGGTGGGAAAGCCCGCGCCGCCCCTGCCTCGCAGGCCGGAACGCTTAATTTCATCGATGACCGATTCCGGTGTCATCTCGAAGAGGGCTTTCCCGAGTGATTTATAACCTCCCCGGTCGAGGAAGTCTTCAATCTTCTCGGGATTGATATGACCGCAGTTACGCAGGATAATACGCTCCTGTTCCTGATAGAACTTCACATCCGAATAGCGGGGGATTGCCTTCCCCGACACGGGGTCGGTATAAAGCAAGCGGTCGACGAGTTTGTTTTCTTTCAAATGGCTTTGTACGATTTCGGGTACATCGTCTTCCAATACCTGGCAGTAGAGGATATCCTCGGGCTCCATGAGTACGGTAGGACCACGCTGGCAGAAACCATGGCAGCCGGTCGGCTTAACGGAGACCTTGAGATGATGCCTGGCGATTTCCGTCTCGAGACGCTGGCGTACCTGCTCCGAGCCGGGACAGCCCGAACCGCAGCAGATCAAAACCTCACGGTAGCCATTATGGGATAAGGCTGCTTTCCTCTTCGCCATGTCAATGTCCTCCGTAGCTACCGAAAATAGCGGCTACCTTTTTGGGGTTCATATTACCGTAAATGGTATTGTTCACCACCAGATTGGGAGCTAAAGCACAGACGCCGATACAGGCAACCGTTTCCAGGGTATATTCATTATCTTCGGTGGTCTGGTCTTCATCAATACCCAGATGCTGTTTGGTCAGCTTTAAGATAGATTTACCACCGCGTACGTGACAGGCGGTACCGCGGCAGACCCTGACGATATTTTTGCCGCGGGGTTTCGTATGCAACTGAGAGTAAAAAGTTACCACCGCCTGCACCTGGCTGGGAAACAGCTTCAGAGAACCGGCGATATTCGGGATAACCTCCGGGGGGATATAGCCTACCTTCTCCTGGATTTCCTGTAAGAGCGGTATCAGCGCCCACCTTTTGTCCCGGTGTCCCGCGATTATTTTCTCTATCTGCCTCAGTTCCGCCCTGGAGACTTTCTTCTTTTTAGTCGGCATCGGTAATCCTTTCCAGCTTAACGGCGCAGGATTTAAGCGCCGGGGCTTTTGCCTGTTGATACAGCGCGGTATCAAACAGCTCATAGACGGGAGTTTCAGAAGAGGATATCGGCATGAAAAGCAGACTGCGCTGCAGACTGGCGTCGATTTTAACATCGGCGACAAGTTCTCCACACGCCGAGGTTAACCTGACTTTATCGCCTTCTTTGATTTTCAGGTCTCTGGCGTCGGTATTATTTATTTCAAGGAAAGGTTCCGGGCGGAACCGCTTCAGCCTTCTCGAACGTGAACTGCGCGAGCCGGAGCCGAAATTGAAAAGTACCGAACCCACTAGCAGAGTAAAGGGATACTTGTCGTTAGCCACATCTACCGGAGGTGTATATTTTACCGCCGAAAACCGTCCGAAACCGCTGGGGAACAGTCCGTCATAAAGCCTCCGGCTCCCCGAGGTGTCAACTTCAGTTTCCTCAAAATCCAGCCCCGTTGAAGCCGTGTCAGCATAAGGCAAGTGCTGGTAGAAGGGAACCACTTCTTCGATTTCTCCCATCACCTGCTGACTGTAAGTAAAAGGCATCGGCGATGCCAGCTTCTCTGCCAGACGGATGAGTATCTCACTATCGGGGAGGCTTTCGCCGTAAGGTTCGATGGCCTGACACACCCGCTGCACTCTTCCTTCAAAATTAGTGAACGTTCCCTCTTTCTCCGCAAAGCTGGCGGCCGGCAGAACAACCGTTGCCAGTTTAGCAGTCTCCGTCAGGAACAAATCCACCACAACGAGAAATTCCAGTTTAGACAGGGCTTTCTGCACTCTCGATGGCCGGGGAAAGCTGTTGGCGAGATTCTCCCCGGTGATGAACATAGCCCTGATATTACCCGTCAACGCCGCCTCGACCATTTCCAGAGCCGTAAGTCCGGCCCGGTCGGGCACTTCCCTTCCCCAGCGTTCCCCGAATTTTTCTCTGTCTTTAGCATCTTCGATTCTTTTATAACCCGGTAAAAAGCCGGGCAGAACTCCCATGTCACAGGCGCCGTGGGCGTTGTTCTCACGCTGCAGGGCGAAGATACCCCCGTGCCTTCCGGTATTCCCGGTCAGCATCGCCAGGTTAGCAATGGCAATAACGACATCAGTACCGGTAGTATGCTGGGTTATGCCATTCCCGTAGACTATCGAAGCCTCCTCGGCTCCGGCCAGCAGCCCGGCTACCGCCTGTATTTCGTTCCCGGGTATACCGGTCACACTTTCAACATAGTCAGGTGTATATGTATCCAGTGTCTTTGCCCACCGGGTAAAGTTATCCGTCATACGCGTGACAAATTCCACGTCATATTTCTTTTCATCGATAATTACTTTCGCCAGGCCGTTCAATAGGGCTACATCTGTACCTACTTTCGGTTGCAGCCAGTAGTTGGAGAACGCTACGAGAGGGGTCCGGCGGGGATCGACAACGCAGAGTTCCGCCCCTTTATATCTGGCGGCCCGTTTGATGGCATAAGCCACCGCCGGGGCGGAAACCTCGGGATTGGCGCCGATAACTAAAATTACCTGCGACCTTTCCAGCGCGTCAATTGTTCCCGTGGTACCGGCGTAGCCGATAGAAGCCCCGAGACCAATACGGCTGGCGGCGCTGTAAAGGCGGCTGCCGTTATCGATGTTATTTGTCCCCAGCACACTGCGGGTAAATCTTTGAAGTAAATAATTCTCTTCGTTGGTGCACCGGGTAGAGCCGAAGACAGCCAGGGCATCGGCGCCGTGTTCTTTGATTATCCTCTGGAATTCAGCCGCCACGCGCGACAGTGCTTCTTCCCAGCTTGCCTCCCGGAATTCCCCGTCTTCTTTAATTAACGGTGTCCCCAGCCTTTCCGGGCTGTGGATAAAATCATAGCCGTAGTTCCCCCGTACGCACAGAGTCCCCCGGTTTACCGGGCTATCGGCAGCAGGTTTGACGTGAACCACACGACCGTCCACAATACCGAGGGAGAGTGTACAGCCGCATCCGCAATACGGGCATACCGTCGTCACTTCATTTGTAGCGGTACCGGTGTAGGCACTCTCCTTTTCCATAATCGCCCCGGTGGGGCAAATGGCCACGCAGGTCCCGCAGAAAGTGCACTCGGCGTTTTCCAGAGGAACGTCGTTCAGCGTGGTAGGCTTTGCCTGGGGGCCCCGGTCCATGTAGTCGATAGCCCCGATGACGACCATCTCCTGGTCAGCCCGGATGCATTTACCGCACAGGATACACTTGGAAAGGTCGCGTTCGATGAAGGGATTGACCTCCTGGATAACACCAAGCTGGGGAATTCTCTGAAACTCAACCAGACCTATGCCCATCTCCGCCGCCAGCTTGCGCAGCTGGCAGCGGTTGCCCTTGTTGCAGACAAGGCATGAATCCGGGTGGCTGGCCAGCATGAGTTTCAGGATTTTCCGGCGGTGTTCCAGCACCCTCGGTGAGTTGGTGTTGATAGTCATTCCCGCCCCGATGGGGGCAACACAGGACGCCAGTAACGCCCCGGAGCGCTCATCTTCTACCAGGCATAAGCGGCAGGCACCCGTCGAGGTGAGATTGGGGTCATGGCAGAGGGTGGGTATATAGACCCCGGACTCCCGCGCCAGGTCCAGTATAGTTGTCCCCGGACTGCCGCTGACTTCAACACCGTTTAAAACGATGGTTACCGTTTCCACCAGGTCTTACCCCTCACCCTGGAGATGAGGCTGTAGTGATTCTATCCAGGACTGGTCACCCCGGGCTACCGAGCGTATACCGGTGAGGAGACGTGAACTGGCGGCGGCTTTAGGAATAAATCCTAACGCGCCCACCTGGCGGCTGGCTAAACCGTTCTCCTCATCGTCATACTGGGTCAACATCAATACCTTGGCCGATTTACATTCCTTGCATATCTCCCTGGCGGCATCCAGTCCGTTCATTACCGGCATGACGATATCCATGACCACGACATCCGGCACGAGTTCCACGGTCTTTTCCAGCGCCTCTTTGCCGTTGACAGCCTCGCCGATTACCTGCATATCCCGCTGCAGCGCCAGCACCGACCTGATGCCGTCCCTGACCACGGCATGGTCATCCACAATCAACACCCTTATCTTCTTGGTGGTTTTATCCAGCAGAGCCTGCACGCGGGGTATCAGCGAAACGGGTTCGACGGGTTTGGCGAGGAAATCCTCGGCATCCATCTGCATCCCTTCATCCATCCGCCAGCCCTTAAGCAGCTGCTTATCGGGGGGAGCATTGATAACCATGATAGGTAGGTTGCTGAAACCCAGCGTTTGTTTCATCCACTTGTGAAACAGGAAAGCATCACCCCGGGGCATGATAGTACCCAGGATAATAATATCGGGCTCGTGGGAGCGGACCATGCTTTCGGCCTCGTCCCGGTCGTAAGCAGCGGCTACAATGAAATTTTCACCTTCGAGGGTCTTTTTTAATATTTCTACAAAATCGACTTCATCATCTACAATCAGGATTGTCTGTTTCTTTACCATCTTTCCTTACCTCCCTTCGCATCAACACCTATTAAAACCAATATAAGACACCGGGTAACATAGTTAAACAGGGGATTCACCCCGAAAACAGACGGGAAAAGCCCTTGAATTTCAGGGAAGCGTATTTTCCTGATAGAAAAGAGAGAAATACCGGCTGATATCGCCGGGGATTTTCCGATGATGATTAAGACAGGACGGATACTGTATCAGATGGTTATTACGCCCTTGCGCAGGGCATATTTGACGAGTTCAACACGGTTGTGGACGCCGAGTTTAGCCATGAGTCTGGTCTTGTGCCCCTCGGCTGTCTTGGGAGTGACCACGAGCATATCGGCTATTTCCTGTGTGCTGTGGCCTTCGGCCAGCAGCTTGAAAACCTCGCGTTCCCGCCCGGTCAACCGGTTATAGGGGTCCTGGTTGGGAATTTTGGCGGCCGTATGCTGGTAGTTTTCCACCAACAGCCTGGTAACGGTGGGCGAAAGATACGAATCACCGCGATAGACCGAGCGTATCCCGGCCATCAACTCCGAAGACGCGGCGGCCTTGCTGATAAAGCCCAGGGCGCCGGACTCGATGACCGGGAAGAAATATTCCTTATCATCATACTGGGTAAGCACCAGCACCTTGGTCCTGGGGAACTCCTTGCTTATCCGGCGGGTAGCCTCCAGACCGCTCATTACCGGCATGGCAACATCCATCAGGACCACATCAGGATTAAGCTCCCTGACCTTATCGAGAGCTTCACTGCCGTTGGTCGCCTCGCCAACGACCTCGATATCCCCGGCCAGGGCAAGCAGGGCACAGATACCATCCCGCACGATGGTATGGTCATCTACCACCAGTACTTGAATTTTATGCATATTCTATTTCCTGCCCCACGGGAATCCGGGCCCAGACGGTGGTCCCGTTCCCGATTTCCGACTCGATACCGCTGGTACCGCCGAGAAAGCCTATCCTCTCCCTCATACTGAACAAGCCGCGCCCCCGGCCGCTTTCCTCAATATCCGTGATTTCCGAGACATCGAATCCCTGACCGTCATCCCTGATGTACATGAAAAATTCATCCGGTTTATATTGCAGTACAATGTTGGCATTCCCGGCATTGGAATGCTGAGCAATATTACCGACTGCCCCCTGAACAAAACGGAAAAAGGCCGCCTCGACATCGGGAGGGAACCTTTTCACCGTACCCTTTGTCTCTACGGATACCTTTATATCCAGCGGTTGAAGCCTTGTTTCCGCATATTGGCGGACCGCCGGTACCAGGCCAAGTGTATCCAGCAGGGCCGGGTGCAGGTTGGAAATCAGGCGACTGACTTCTTTGTGTACCTGTACGGTCAGCGCCTGTACTTTCTTCATACCGGCGACAAACGCCTGGTCCTGCTGGCCGAATATTGCCGACTTTTCTATCAGCGCTTCCATCTGTAGGGCTATCCCGGAAAGCGACTGGCTGGTTTCATCATGCAGTTCTCTGGCAATCCTCCGTCGCTCATCCTCCTCGGCAACCAGGTTCTGGCGGGCAAGCCGGCGAAGTCTCTCACGCGCCTTCCTTAACCTTTCATACAGTCGGGCATGTTCGATAGCGATACCGAGCTGGTCACCAATAGCGTACAGCAGGTGCACATCGTTATTGGTAAACTTGCGGGGCCGGCGACTGGCTACATTCAACACGCCGAGGACGACATCTCTGGCCCGCAAAGGAACGCAGATGAACGCTTTCAGGCCTTCAGCCACCACCAGTTCCCGGTGGGCTACACGCGGGTCTGAGGAGATATCCTCGAGAAGGACCGCCTTGCCGCTCTGGGCTACGGTCCCGGTAATTCCCTCCCCCAAGCTGAGGCGTATGTTCTCGACAAACTCCTTGCTCAGTCCCCGGTAAACACGCCGGGTGAGAATCTTTGTTTGTTCATCAATGAGTGATATCTCGCCGATGTTGCCGTTCATTATATCCAGGGCGCTTTCCAGGCCTACGCCGAGGATGGCATCCAGGTCCCACAGGCCGCTCAGCGCCGCCGAAATACGACTTAGTACCAGGACTTCGGACGGCTGCCCCTCTTTTTCGTCCACCACAGTGACACTCTTGTCAGTCTTTTCAGACTTTTTCATGTCCCGATAGCCTGATAACAACTCGTTTTTACGCTGTTAATAGAGTATCCAATAGACTATACGAATTTCCCCGTCTTGTCAAACTTTAATTAAGCCAACGGTCACTCTTTTGCTGTATTAGAATAGAGAGAGTGGTTCTCAGGTAAGGTTATCAAGTAATGTCGGTAGGTTGAACGGTTGGTGGGGAAGGGGGGACTCGAACCCCCACGCATTGCTGCACCAGATCCTAAGTCTGGCCCGTCTGCCAGTTCCGGCACTCCCCCTTGTAACGATTATTCCGTACTATAGCATTTTACCTTATTCGCCTCAAGTTGCCTATTAGCAGTTTCCGTTTGCATTTGGTTGATACATTCATGCCTCACCGCTGACTCCTCCTTTTTTCTTTGTTATCTTTTCTCACCTAGGCCGCCCTCGCGCCATTCACGGCTTATCCCCCAGTCTTTTACCTCTCCCATATAAAAAGGGAGTGCTTATCGAGAGTGGGCTTCGCCCCCCCCATATACTCTCCCCTAATAAATAAACTGGTGGTGTTTCAGAGGGGCGTTAGACCCTCTTTTTTATCTTCCCCCTACTTTCCTAAAGTCTTTGTATCAAAAGTCATTCTGAGGAACGATAGCGACGTGAGAATCTAATTGGTCAAAGCTAAAAACCACCCGACCAGACCCTCACGCCCGCCTACGGCGGGCTCAGGGTGACATGA
>CAYVPT010000092.1:0-8488 GCA_964453865.1 uncultured Dehalococcoidaceae bacterium | reverse complement strand
TGATTACCCTCAATCGCGGTTAATTCCGGCCACGGCTCTTTTGAGCATCTATCTATTTTATAGGAACATCTGGGGAGAAAGGCGCAGGTAGCCGGCATGCTGATAAGGTTAGGCGGCAGCCCTTCAATGGGTACGAGTTTCCGTCCCTCTTCCTCGTCAAGTCTGGGGATGCATCGGAGCAGACCGATGGTGTAGGGGTGACGCGGATTGCCGAAGATATCCTTGGTAGTGCCCGATTCAACGATGCGTCCGGCATACATGATGTAGATTCTCTGGGCATAGCGTGCCACGACACCCAAATTATGGGTAACGATGACCAGCGAGGCGCGGAAATGCTGGACCATATCCTTCATTAACTCCAGCAGCTGCGCCTGGGTGGTCACGTCCAGAGCGGTGGTAGGCTCATCGGCGATGAGTATTTTGGGATTACAGGAAAGCCCCATGGCTATCATTACCCTCTGGCGCATACCGCCGCTGAAGTGATGAGGATAGTCATCGATGCGGCTTTCAGCGGCCGGAATCCCTACCATACTCATTAACTCGATAACTCTCTTGCGCGCGGTATCATCGTTCATCTTCATATGCAGCATCAGCATTTCGGTAAGCTGCTGTCCGATGGTCAGTACCGGATTAAGCGAGGTCATGGGTTCCTGGAAAATCATCGCTATCTTGGCACCGCGTACGGAACGCATCTGGGGTCCGTTGGCCTCGTATTCCAGCAGGTTTTTCCCCTCGAAGTTTACCTCGCCACCCACGATTTCGCCCGGGGCGCTGATGAGCTGCATTACAGAAAGCTGGCTGACAGACTTGCCGCAGCCGCTCTCTCCCACTAGGCCGACGATTTCCTGTTCATCGATGTAGTAGGTAAGTCCATCGACGGCCTTGACCAGTCCGCCTTCGGTCTTGAATTGTGTTTTTAAATCATTGACCTTTAATAGTTCTGTCATTTTACCAATTCCTCACTATTATATTATACCCCTTAACCTGGGGTCTAGGGCATCCCTCAAACCGTCACCCACCATGTTAAAAGCGAAGACAACAAGCATTATAGCAAGACCAGGAGCAAAGGACAACAAAGGATGCGTCTGTAAGTATTTATAACCTTCATTAACCATGGCGCCCCAGGCGGCCCCCGGCGGTTTGATGCCGATGCCGAGAAAGCTAAGTCCCGCTTCGGCCAGAATGATGCCTCCGAGTTGCAGCGTTATCAATACTATCATCGGCGGCAGGGCGTTCGGCAGGATGTGGGAAAGCATCATGCGTATGTTGCTGGAACCCATGGCGCGTTCGGCCATGATATAGTCGTTCTCCCTGACACTGAGAGAAAGACCGTGCATGACACGGGCATAGCCCGGCACCGATGCGATGGCCAGGGCGATTATTACGTTGAGTATACCTCCGCCGAGGACGGCCGCAATTAAAAGCGCCAGTATCAACATCGGGAAGCACATGAGTGCGTCCATGGCTCGCATGATAATCATATTAGTAACGCCGCCGAAGTAACCGGCTGCCAAACCCAGCGCCACACCGGCAATGGCAGCCACCCCCGTCGTCACAAAGCCGACGAGTAGGGCTATCCGGCAGCCGTAAATGAGACGACTCATGGTATCTCTGCCAAGGGTATCGGTGCCCAGCCAGTATTTCGCACTCGGTTGCTGCAGGTAATCGAACATGTCACCGCGGTAGGGGTCATAAGGCGCCAGAACATTGGCGAAGATGGCGGCAAACACCAGTAAGAACAATACCACCAGACCGAAGATAACTATCTTCCGTTGAAAAAATATTCTCCAGACACGCCGCCACTCGCTGACGCGGGGCGGCGCTTCGATGAAATCTTTTTCTGCCGCAACTACTTCAGTCATTAATACAGGTCTCCTAGCCGTACCGGATACGTGGGTCCAACCACCCGTAGGATATATCTACAAGTAAATTGGCCATAACGATAATAATGGCTATTACCAGTGTGCTTGATTGTACCACAACGTAGTCCTGCGCCATAACACTGGTTACTAGCAGTCTACCAATGCCCGGGATAGCAAATACGGTCTCCACCAGCACCGATCCGCCGAAAACCATGCCAATCCCCATGCCCAGCAGCGTAACCACCGGGATGAGACCGTTCTTCAGGGCATGTCTCATAATGACAGAGCGTTCCCGCAGGCCCTTGGCCCAGGCGGTGCGGATATAGTCCTGCATGGTGACCTCCAGCATACTCGACCTTGTCTGGCGTGCCGTAAAAGCCAGGCCTCCGATGGCTAGGCAGAACACCGGCATGATTATTTTTCTGGTGCTCAACCAGAAATCATCAAAAGGAGAGGTATAGCCGGCAATGGGTAGCCAGGCGAGTTGGAGTCCGAAAACGTATATCAGTAGGAGTCCCAGCCAGAAAGGCGGTGTGGTTACGCCGATATTGGCCAGCGTGGTTGAAACGGTATCAATCCAGGTACCCCGCCGTATTGCCGCCGCCAGCCCCATCAGAATACCGAACACGATGTTGAGAACAAAAGCTATGATACCCAGGTGCAGGGTTATCGGGAAACGTTCTCCCATGAGCTTGCCCACGTCTTCACGATAGTATATCGAGGTCCCCAGGTCTCCGTGCAGGATACCCCATACCCAGTTGCCGTACTGCACCATGATGGGCTTGTCAAGGCCGTACTCGATGCGGAGTTGTTCCAGCTGGGTTTCGGAAAAATTGCCCTGCTGGGCTTGCTGTCCCAGGTAGATAATCAGCGGGTCTCCGGGGAGGAGGCGTACGGCAAAAAAGACAATAAGGCTTACCATTATGATAATAATAACTGCCATCAACAGTCGCCGTATGATATATGTGGTCATTTTGGATTATGGTTCCTAGAACGGCCCCCGATATCTGAACGGTATAAACAAAAAATACATAACAACCGGGTGAGCTTTAGGCGTTGGCTTATTATATATACTCAAAAAATCAAATGTCAAGGATGATATATCTCGGTGATGTTATCATTTTCAATATCGGTTTATAATCTCATCCTGTTTATCTCTCCATAACTTGCCAGGCCAGGTTTAAGGGATGTATCATAAGTGATTGGAATCCCCTTAGGTTTTCTGTGAGTGTTGGCTATGGATAGTGAGTTAGTGCCTCCGGGTTTGACTTACCTCGCCGATAACATCATCACGCATCAGAACATACTTGGAGCCAGTAAAGAGCAGAGTGCCCGGTGGGCGCAGGGCCTTGACCTGCCCGCGCGGGCTGATACCGTATTTTTTGCCGGTTGCGGTTACCAGTATTCCGCCCGGCTGGAACGGTTGATGTCTCTGGCGAGGAATGTAGATAAAAGCGTCATCGGCGCCGAACTGCCGATGCGCTTCGCCCGCTTTCAAAAGAAACTGGGACTCAATTTGCCCGGTATTTACAGTAATATCCTCTCCTGCGGCGGCGAAGCCGGGGCTGCACCACTGGAGGCGGCGGTGAAAGTGCTGCGCCGCCTGGGTATCGAACCGGGCTACCTGGCTGAGAATGAGCCCTGCTGCGGCGCGCCGCTGAACCATGCCGGACTACAGACGAAGTTTGCCGAGAACGCCCGGCAGGCTCACCGGGTAATGAAGTCGGCCGGGGTAAAACGGGTCATTAGCATCGTACCCTATTGCACCTACACCCTGTCAGAGTTGTTTCCTCTTTACGTGGACGGCTACGACCTGGAAGTAAAGCATTTCCTGGAAGTGGTCGCCGAAAAACTGCCGTCGCTTAAGCTGCGTTTTCCGCGGAAGGTTAAAGTCACCTATCATGACCCCTGCCAGCTGGTACGCTACCTGAGTTTAATCGAGGAGCCGCGCCGCATACTGACTTCTATCGAGAATATCGAGCTGGTGGAGACCGACTGGACTAAAGGGGAGTGGGCGACCTGCTGCGGGGGCGGCGGCGGCTTCGAGACCGTTTTCCCCGCGCTGAGCCAGGTACTGGCCGTTAACCGTGTTACCGAGTTGATGGAAACTAAACCGGATATTATCGTGACTCACTGTCCCGGCTGTGTGATGCAGCTCAAAGACGGACTGCGCCAGCTTAAGATTAAGGGAGTCGAGGTGCTTGACCTGGCACAGGTCGTCGCCATGGCGATGGAATAATGAAAAAAAGGACCGATTTTAAAAGTTATAAAAAAGAGATAATGGGTGCTGCCGGTAATGACCGGCTCCGCCTGGCGCTGTCACGGGCGGTCGATAGATTCCGTACGAATGTGAAAAACGCCCTGGAAAAATTCCCCCATACCGTAGAACTGGCCGAAGAGGTCATCAAGATAAAAGAGAAGGCTATCCCCGAGATGGAAAACCTCGCCCGCCAAGCCATAGCCTCCATCGAGGAGAACAAGGGTAAAGGCTATCTCGCCAGAACGGCGGATGAAGCCCTGAAAATAATCGAAGACCTTACCGGCACCGGTAAACTTATCGTCAAGGGTAAATCGATGACCGGCGAGGAAATCGGCCTGCGCGAGCACCTGGAAGCTAAGGGCAACGAGGTCTACGAGACCGACCTCGGCGAGTTCATCGTTCAGAAACTCGGCGACCGGCCGATGCATATTCTCTCGCCGGCTATCCACGTGCCCCGCGAGGATGTCGCCCGTCTCTTTACCAAGGTCATGGGACGGGAAATATCCCCGGATGCGGAAATCACCGACATGGTAGCCGCCGCCCGGGAGTACCTCCGGGACAAGTTCTTCCGGGCGGATATCGGTATCAGCGGGGCTAACGTCGTTGCTGCCGAAACCGGTACGCTCTTCATTATCGAAAACGAGGGCAATATCCGCCTGGCTACCGGCGCGCCACCGGTGCACATTGCCCTGGTGGGACTGGAAAAGCTGGTGCCCTCCCTCACCGACGCCTATAAAGTATCCGAAGTAACCTGGCGCTACGCCAACTACACGGTCCCTTCCTATGTCAGTCTGGTCTCCGGTCCCAGTAAAACCGGCGATATCGAAAAAGTGACCACCTACGGCGTTCACGGTCCCCGGGAGTTCCACGTTATTTTCCTGGATGGGGGCAGGACAAAGCTGGCGAAATACCCCAAACTGCGGCAGGCTCTCTATTGCCTGCGCTGCGGCGGCTGTCTCTACGAATGTCCCGTCTTTGCCGTGACGGCGGGGCACTTCGGGGATAAGTATTTTACCGGTATCGGCGCCGTCTGGGCGGCCATCGTCAACGATGACCCGGAGAAGGCGGCTGCCATTGCTTATACCTGCCTGACCTGCGGGCGGTGCCGGCAGAGGTGTCCCGTTAAAATCGATGTCCCGGAAATGATTATCGAGCTCAGGAAAATGCTGGCGGAAGGCGAAAAAACATAATGCGGGAAATTCAAGCCGGAGCTGTTGCCGAGGCCGTCTCCGGTCTCTTCGAGCAGGCCAGCTACGAGCTTGGTGAGGACGTAATATCGGCTCTGAAGAAAGCGCGGGCGCAGGAGGAATCACCCGCCGGCCGCGAGGTTATCGATACTATTTTAGAAAATGCCCGTATCGCCGCCGCGGATAAAATTCCCCTCTGCCAGGACTGCGGTACCGCTGTGGTCTTTCTGGAAATCGGGCAGGATGTCTTGGTCGTCAAGGGCGACCTTTATGCCGCTGTCAACGAAGGCGTCAGGCAGGCTTACGATGAAGGCTATTTGCGTAAATCGATGGTATCTCACCCCTTTTCCGACCGCGCCAATACCGGCGATAATACCCCGGCGGTCATTCACACCGATATCGTCCCCGGCAACAAGCTGAAAATCACCGTGTTGCCCAAGGGCGGCGGGGCGGAGAATATGGCCCGACTCGCCATGCTGCTGCCCTCGGCTGGTCGACAGGGCGTTATCGACTTCGTCGTTAAAGCCGTGGCAGAAGCCTGGAGCAATCCCTGCCCCCCCGTTATCGTCGGGGTGGGCATCGGCGGCACTGCGGAAAAAGCTATGTTTATGGCTAAGCACGCCCTTTTAAGAAAGGTAGGCGCTCACAGCCCCGATAAAGAAAACGCCGACCTCGAAAAAGAGATATTAAAAAATGTCGATAACCTGGGTATCGGGCCGATGGGCTATGGGGGCAGGATTACCGCCCTGGCTGTCCACGTGGAGAGCTTTCCCGCTCATATCACCGCCCTTCCCGTGGCGGTAAATTTACAATGCCACTCCGCCCGTCACCGGGAAATAGTGTTATAAAAATGTCATCCTGAGCGCAGCGAAGGATCTTGGAGGGGTGGATAAGCCTGAATATAGGTAGTACAAGAGGGGCTCCGCCCCTCTCAAAAACCCTTTGTTGTCATTCCCGCGAAAGCGGGAATCCAGGAGGGGGGTAAGGGAGGCTGGATTGTCGGGTCAAGCCCGACAATGACAGGATGTATAAAAAATATGGTCAAGAAAATAATACTGCCTTTGACCGAAAAAATAATAGCCAGCCTTGAAGCCGGCGATAACCTGCTGCTTTCCGGCGTCCTCTATGTCGCCCGCGATGCCGCCCATAAAAGAATGGCGGAAGCTTTGGACAGGGGAGAGCCTTTACCTTTTGATATCAAAGGCCAGACGCTCTACTATATGGGCCCCTCCCCGGCTCCCCCCGGACGGATTATCGGCTCTGCCGGGCCAACTACCGCTACCCGCATGGACCCCTATGCTCCGCGCCTCCTCGCCGCCGGGCTCAAAGGTATGATTGGCAAGGGCGTGCGTTCCCAGGAGGTCAAAGACGCTATCAAGAAATATAAAGCCGTCTACCTGGCGGCGGTCGGCGGCGCCGGCGCTTTACTCTCTAAAACCATTATCAAATCGGAAGTCGTCGCCTATCCTGACCTCGGCCCGGAGGCTGTTCTTCGTCTCGAAGTTAAAGACTTCCCCGTCACCGTCATCAACGATGTTCACGGCGGGGATTTGTACGTGGAGGGGAAGGCAAAGTACAGGATATAATAGCGAACGAGTCGTTTTTTTTGCATTATAAGGAGGTGCCAGTAATGGCCAAAACGGAATGGATTGATATTACCCTCCCCCTGGGAGAAGAAATCCCCGTCCTGCCATCAGGTGAATATAGTGACAGCCCCGTACCCAGCCCCAGGGTCTATCGCTTTTTCGATGTGGATAAAGGTGATAAGGCAACTATGTCCCGCATCGAGATGTCCTCGCACGACGGCACTCATATCGATGCCCCGCTGCACTTTATCCCCGGCGGTATGACCATCGACGCCATGCCGATAGAGACGACCGTTGGCCCCTGCCGCGTTATCGAAATCAAAGACGAGAGACATATTACCGTAGCTGAACTGGAGCCTTATAATATCAAAAAAGGCGAACGTATCCTCTTCAAAACGCAGAACTCGCCGAAGGTGTATGCCGAAAGGGAGTATAAAGGCGATTTCGTGACCATCTCTCTGGAAGCCGCTAAATACCTGGCGGCGAAGAAAATCCGACTCGTCGGCATGGACTACCTGACTATCGCCGATAACGAGCCCATGGAAATGATCGGCTACGTCCACCGGGCATTTCTCGATAACGGTATCTTTATCCTCGAAGCGTTGAACCTGGCCGGTGTCGAACCCGGTGATTACGACCTCGTTTGCCTGCCGCTGCGCATAGAGAAGGGCGATGCCGGACCCTGCCGCGTCGTTATCCGGCCGATTAAGAAGGTTTAACCGGGTGAAAAACCTTTTCTGGACGCGACTTGACGAATTGGTTAAATCATCGGAAATCGTGATCGACAGGCCGAAGGGGACCAGGCACCCGCGATACCCCGATCTGGTTTTTCCGCTGGACTACGGCTATCTCAAGGGCACCACCGGCGGTGATGGCGACGGTATCGATGTCTGGATGGGCACCGCGGCGCACCGCCAACTCACGGCCATCGCCAGCACGGTAGACATGAAGAAAAGGGACGCCGAGATAAAACTTATCATCGGCTGCACCGAGGAAGAAATCGAAATCGTTAAGAAGTGCCATAATAATCAATACATGTCCGGGATTATCATAAAGAGGACGAAAGCATAGTTCAGGGTTGCGTTTGCTGGCGGTTGGCAGGGTATAGCTTTAACTATTACCCCACCCCCCTCGTGTGTTATCTTTTCCCACCCGGGCCGCCCAGTCTCATCTATGGCTTAGCCCCTAATATTACCACCGCCACCCGAAAGCAGGGCGTATAAGAGGGGCGAAGCCCCTCTTGAAAAGACTTCCCCCTTCCCTTCATCAATCCTCAAGGGAAGGGGGACAGAGGGGGATAGGTTCATCATAAAAAACAATGGGGTGAGGTTAATACATAAATATATTCAGCTTGAATACCTCTCCCGAAGGCATTAACATAATAATAGAGGCTGTTTTATACACCACGAAGAAAAGCACTTGAATCATACCGTCAGCCGTCCGCTGAAGATAACCCTCGGACTGGTGCTGGTTATCATGGTAGCGGTGGTCATCGGCATGGTCATACTGTGGGGGGCCGTCCGCATTGTCAGGGAGTCGGTGGATATCCTGCTGGAGTCGGTCCACGGTCATGTTCGGATTGAGGACGTTATT